>JALHOX010000115.1 GCA_022842805.1 Phycisphaerae bacterium
TGCGCAAATGTCGGGCCCATGGTGGACTCCCAGCTCATTCGCGATCTCAGCGGGCGTCGTGTTGTTTCTGGCGATGCTGCTCGGGCTGTCCCAGGCGGTCCGCTACGTGGCGATTTTGCGCCGCAAGCCGCTGGGGCCGGTGGCGCGTTGGGTCGTCGCTCCTTCCGTGGCCGCAACACTCCTGATATCGCCTTTCTCAGGGCCGTGGGCGATCGTCGCGTTTATCGTCATTGCGTATCTGGGTGTGTCGATTGCCGCCGGCTTGCTGCCGGACCAGTTTCGAAGCGGCATTTGCGAAGTGTGCGGATATGACATTCGTGCTCAACTCTCGCAGGGCGATTTGCGGTGCCCGGAATGCGGAACCGAAAATGACCGATTGATGCATCTGGATGCCGCCGCGCACGCGCCGCTCGCGGGCCAGCTTGCGAGCGTGGAGAGCGGAGACGTTGGGCCGGGCGTCTAGTGTTCGGCGTACGACCTTGCAGGTCATTTACGGCGCCGCCAAAGCATCGGGGACGGCGGCGGCGTAAACTGCGTTTCAGCATGAATCCCCGAGAGATCTTCAAACCAGGCGCCCCGGCGGAGCATGTATCTGCGCGCGAGGGCTACGACCGCTGGGCGCGGATCTACGACGAGGAGGCCAATCCGCTGATCGCGCTGGAGGGGCCGCACGTCGAGCGGTTGCTCGGCCCGGTCGGCGGCCTCGACGTGCTCGATCTCGGCTGCGGCACCGGGCGACATTCGCTGCGGCTGGCCGAAGCCGGGGCACGCGTGGTCGCGGTCGATTTCTCCGACGGCATGGCGGCGAAGGCCGCGGGCAAGCTCGGCTGGGAACGCGTCCGTTTCATTCGGCACGACCTCACCACTCCCCTGCCGCTTCCCGACCGCGCGTTTGATCGGGTCGTCGCAGCGCTGGTGCTCGAGCACATCCCCGATCTCGCGGCGTTCTTCGGCGAGTGTCGTCGCGTCTGTCGGCCGGACGGCTGCATTGTGGTTTCAAATCTCCACCCGGCGATGATGCTGCGCGGCATCCTGGCCCACTTCCGCGATCCCGACACGGGCCGCGACGTCTGCCCCGCGAGCCAGACGCACCAGATTTCCGACTATGTTACCGCGGCTCTTCGCGCCGGTCTGCGCATCGACCACATCAGCGAGCACGCGGTGGATGAATCGCTGGCGGCGCAATCGCCCCGCGCCGCGCGGTATCTGCACTGGCCGATGCTGATGATGATGCGGCTTGCGCCGCGCTGAACGACTGATGCTGCACGAATCGCGCGCGGGCCGCGATCGCCACGGCCCGCGTGTCGGCCAACCTCATCCCCCCGTCAGCAGCGCCACAAACGGCCCGATATCCGACACCGTCACAAACCCATCGTTGTTCACATCCGCATTGTTAATGTCGCACGTCGGATACTGCGTCGCGTAGCCCGCCGGATCAGTGAGCGAGAGCACGAAGCCGCCGATGTCGCCGACGGTAACGACGCGGTCGCAGTTCATGTCGCCGAGGAGCGCCGGCGTCAGGTCGAACTCGACGTACTCGCTCGCCTCGACGTGGAAATTGCCGTTGACGCTGGGCGGAACCTGATTCGCCGAGACGAGCGTGCCGCCGTCCTGAGATTGATAGGCGGCGAAGGCGAGCCAGACCGAGGCGGGCATAGCGCCGCCGAACTCGGCGTCGAGGTCGATGACGCCTTCGAGGACGCCGCCGTTCGCGCCGGTCGCGGCTTGGGCGAAGCCGCCCGCAGCGAGGTCGAACCAGCCTTCGAAATCGTTGTTGTTCTCATCGGCGACAAACGCGGCCCAATTCGCCACGAGGCCGGTCTTGGCCCAGGGCGCGTTGCGCGTCGGGCCCGGCGGCGAGGCGATGAAGATGAAGTGGTCCTGGCCCTCGCCGGCGTCGTTCGCGGCGACATAGAGCCGATCTGCGCGCACTTCGGCATAGAGCCGATAGTTGCCGTTCTGCGCGACGAGCTCGGCCGTCGGCTCGATGACGCCATCCATCGCCCATTGCTGCTGACCGCCGGTGACGGGCAGGTGCCAATCCATGCCGTTGTTGTTGTCCCACGTACCGGCGCCGTTGTTGAAGACGACGTCGAGTTGCTGAATTTCAGCCGGCAGATTGATCGTCAGCGTCCAGCGCTGCGTCGTCGCGTTCCAGTTCATCGGTGCATCGGGCAACACGACCTGCCACTGGTTGTAACCCATGTGAGCGAAGACCTGCGTCGCGCCGCCGAGCGGGCCGTTCAGCGGGTTGTATTCAATCGCGAGCGGCTGGCCGGCCTGGCCCGGATTGGGCGTGAAGACGACGCGCTCCGTCGGCCCGCCGCCGCTGCCCGCGCCGTCGCCGACATAGACCTGCTGAATCGCGGAGCGGCGGACGAAGCCGCGCGTGTCGGTCGCTTCGACGTAGTAATCGAGATAGACATCGCGCAGGCCGGTGAGCTGGGCCGAGTAATGGTTCGCGATGTAGGTCGGGAGCACGAAGAAATTGATGCTTCCGTCGTTGTAAATATTGCCCGCGGGGAACGGGCGACCAGCCATTGCCACATTCTGCCACGCGCCGACGCCCGCGCCGCCCGCGTACGTCCGGTTCGCGTCGTCGATCACGTCGTCGCTGTCGATGCGGTACTTCAGCGTGACATTCGAAAGGCCGGAGACGTCGTAGGCGAAGGTCCAGATCCAGAAATCGCCGTTGTTGATGATCTGCTGATAGCTGTAGGCCGGGCCGAAGTTCGCACTGCCCGGGTTGTAGGGCCAGCGCTGCGGAATCCAGACCGTGGGCGGCGTCGCGTCGGCGCTGCCCGAGCCGATGACCTGATCGGCATAGCCCACCGCCTGATTGCACGCGATCGTCTGCTTCACCTCATGATCGAGCGAAACGCCGTAATACATGAAACCGCTGTTGAGCGCGCCGCAGAAATAGTGCCAGGCCCGCTCGGCGAGCGTCGTGGTCGCGTCGGGATAAACGATGCGGCGGAGATTCAGCCCGTCGAGCCCCCCTACCGCGATTTGAGTGGCGGTATCGACGCGATTTTGCGCGGCGACGATCACTGCCCAGTTGCGCGCGTCGACGTGCCAGCCGTTGGCGGGGTCGGGCTGACCGCTTGCGTTGAGCAGCGGCCAGTTCCAATTCAGGAACATGGGCGAGCCGAAGTCGCCATCGGCATTGACCCAAGCGCCGTCTTCGACGTGCACGACGTCATTGAGCGGCACCGGATGCGCCGCGAGGTAGCTCTCGACCGTCGCCGCCACGTAGCCCGCGTTGCTGGCGTTGTTGACGAACTGCGGCATCGCCTCCATGTAGTAGGAGAATCCGCCGCCCCACGCGTTGTCGCCGTCGTGGCCCATCAGCACCAGCATCGGCCGAGCGGGGTTGTTCCACGCGCTCAGGTCGTTGAAGTGCGTCATCGAGAGCGGGTTATATCCATCGAGCCAGCCCAGCGATTGATCGGCCGGCACCGCGATCACGCGATGTTCCTGGCCGGTGTCGGGGTTCACGTAGCGCATGTAGTGCGGCGTGTATGCAAAAGGCGCGGCGTTCACCGGCCCGCAGCCGCGCGAGATGCTCAGGCGATACCAGTTGCTCTGCGGCGGATTGAGCTGATCGGCGCGATTGGGCGGCTCGCAGTTCACGCCGCCCGAGCCGAGCACGAGCGGGAAATTGGTGCAGCCGCGCGAGATGTGTTCGTTATTGACGATGACCCAATCGACGCCTTCCTGATCGAGGATCGGGATGAGCCGCTGGCTGAAGGCCATCTCCGACGGGAAAAAGCCGCGACTCTGCGGCGCACCGGTGCCCCACGCGTCGGCGTAGATCTCTTTGTAGAGCCGCACCTGCATGCGGACGGTGTTGTCGTCGCAGAGGGGCAGCAGCGCGTGATGAAACGGGAAGAGGACGATGTCGAAGCGGGTGTGGAGATTGTCGGCGGTGCGCCAGCCGCGGGCCTCTCGATAAAAGTTGTGCCAGCCGGCTGAGTAGCCGAGCTGATTCACCGCGCCGAGGCTCTGAAGGTTTTCGATCAATCCGCCGGAGAAGCTGACCTGCACACCCGCTTCGGGGCGGCTGCGGATCAGATCAACCGAGTCCCGAGCGCGAAACTGATAAGCCGCGACGCGATCGGCCGACTGGAAAATCTGCCGCAAGTTGTCCTGCGGATTGGCCCGCCCGCCGTCGGTGGCCTGAATCGATTGCCAGGCGCGCTCGTAGCGGTCGGCGCCGCTCGACTGGCGAATGGGCCAGTAGATCGGCTGCTCCATGTGCCAGAAGTAGGTGAAGTGGATGTTCTCTGCCGAGGCGGAGGCGACCGCGGCGAGTATCAGCGGGAGGCCGCGCCACGCTCGCGCCAGGTGCATGATCGACAGGCTCGCGTTTTCGCGATGGTTGCGGTTCGGGCGACGATCGAGGCGAGTTTGGAACGTGTTTTCCATCCTGCCATGGTAGCAAACGGCAACGCCGCCGCGATTCTCAAGATTCGTGAAATCAGGCGTTCCGGACCAAGGGTTAGCGGCGACGCGAGCGCGGCACGTATTAACCCGGCGCGCAAGGCCCAGCGCGGCAACCGAAACGCCCTCCCCCGGCGGCGGCACGCGCTTCGCCAGAGCAGTCGCTCGCGCCGCCGCACCATGCATCGCGCCCGCCAGCGCACCGGCCCGCTCACCGGCCCAAACACCGGCCCGCTCACCGGCCAGCACACGAGCCACCATACCGACCGCCACACCTTCGCCGCGCAATGCGAGGCAGCGGCGCCGCGCCAAAGCTCAACTCTCTACCGCCCTCACACGTTGCCACCGACGAGCGCTGTCACACGGTGCCACTCACGAGCGCCCTCACACGGTGCCACTGACGAGAGCCGCCGCACAGTTCAACTCACCAGCGCCGCGACACGGTCCACCGGACTCGCACCGATGTGCGGGATGAATGGGCGCGGGCGCGCATCGATTTGACGAACGGGACGCGCGCGCCTATCGTCTACGATCCGATTGCGGGGTAGAGCAGTTGGTAGCTCGTCGGGCTCATAACCCGGAGGTCGTAGGTTCGAGTCCTACCCCCGCTAGTTCACCGGTCGTATCGAAAAGACGCGACCCGCCAGTTAACGCACGACGCCCGGGCAGAGACGCCTGGGCGTTGTCGTTTCTATCGTGAGCGTTCGCAAGGGTTTAGCGTTGCTCGAATCGCCGCCGGGTCTCTCGGCGCCGGCGCATCGGTCACACGTATGGGTGCCTTTCGACCCGCCCGCTTCGCCGGTTGGTCCGTTGTCTCTGAGTCTCTGCGCGTCGCCGACCGCGGGGTTAACGCGGTTCATAACCGCACGGGCGGCAATATCTCGCGCTGACATAACCCGTTCGCACTTCGCGAAAGAAAAGTCTCGGGTTATGTCGGTTTCCACATAACCGGCGCATGGTATCGAAATTGCGATCGGTGGGTTATCGAAACGTTGGGGCGGTCCGAGTGCTCCTCGTCGCCCGTTTTCAGGTGCCGGGTCCCCAAGTACTATCGGAAAGCGAATCAGCCCGCGCGGAGTTCATCATGAGCCCTTCGCCGCTTAGCGGCACAGACCGCCTCACGCGCCATTACGCTCATCGAGCAAGGCAGATCCTGGATGCCTTCGCCGATGTTCGGGCGCTCATTCAGCATGAAGCTTCCAAGGGCCAGCGCGTGGAACGCGAGGTGCGAAAGTTCCTGGTGCAGTTTCTCCCCGGCATCTACGAGTACACGTCTGGCATCGTCATCGACAGTTCCGGAGGCGAATGCGACAGAAGCAAGCAAGAAGACGTCCTCGTGGTTGATCGCCTGTTCAATCCGAAACTCATTTTGGATGAGGAGCCATCGGTGTATCCGGTGGATATTGTGTATGCCGGCATCGAGGTCAAGACCTGCCTTGACCTGGGCGAAACGCGGAGCGCCGTCGCGAACATTGCGTCACTGAAGGGTCTAAAGTTCATCCAGCAACGCGTCGCTTCGACCGACAAGACCGGCCTTAGGGTCGGCAGCACGTCGGCGCCGATCGGCATCATTTTCGGTTTCGACTCCGATACGCACGTCGTTGAAACGCTTCTCGATCGTGTTTCTGCCACGGTTCGCGGCTATCCACGCGAACAATGGCCCGACCTGGTTTGCGTGATCAATCGGGGAATCATCGGATTCACAGAAGGCGATCTTGCCACCTACGGACTTTTCGGCGCGCTGGGGACAGATCCAGCCGGGAAGCTCGCTGAGGTGATGCCCGAGCAGCCATGCAAGACGTGCATCTGGGATGGCCGAGAGTGTCCCGTCGTCGAATCGAACGGAAAGCATTACGTGATCGACGTCGGACGGACGATGGTCGGCTTTCTCACTCACTTCTATCGCTTCCTGCTCGACAAGTCGCTGCTTGCTCGACAGAACCTCCTTGATTTGTACATTCCTCCGCTCATGCGACGGACCAAGACGATTCAACTGCCGTGAAGTTGCGGGCACATCGCGAGCTGACGGCGTACGTAATGAGCAGACGAGTTTGACCGAGCTGTTATGGTTCGGAACGAACGCCATATGGAGTCTGCCCATGCCGTCGCGCACGGAAGCGCCGCTTTCACCCGTTGAACGTCGTCACCAACTCGCATCCATCCTCGCGCGCGGCGTTATTCGCTTGCACCGACAGGCGAAATCGACCGCGATCCTGCATGCGCAGGAATCTGCACCCGCGGTTGAAACTCGCCTTGAGCTTTCCCGCGAAACGAGGCTCAGTGTGTCTGACGGTACCCGCGGGTTCACGATGCGGGCCGACGGAGACGACGAATGCAACTGAACCTCGCCAAGGAGCTTGCGGCGCTCAAGCAGATGACGGTCGGGCAGCTCCAGCAACGCTACGCCGAAGTGTTCGGCGAGACCGTCCGCAGCCGCCACAAGCAGTATTTGATCCGCCGGATCGCTTGGCGGCTCCAGGCCAACGCCGAGGGCGGGCTTTCCGAACGGGCGCTGCGGCGGGCAGAAGAACTCGCCGACGTGGCTGACGTTCGCGTCACGCCACCACGAGGCGGGATTTCGGTCAGCCGGGTGAAGACCGCGACGCGCACGGACGCGCCGTCCCGGCCTTCTGACCCGCGGCTTCCGCCCGTCGGCACGTCGATCATACGCAATTACAAGGGCCGGACGCTCACGGTGACGGTGCTGGCCGACGGATTCGAGTACGCCGGCGAGCGATATGCGTCGCTCACCGCCGTGGCCAAGGTGATCACCGGCTCGCACATGAACGGGTTCCGCTTCTTCCAGATCGAGGGCAAGCCGTGAACCGGCGCGCGACCAGCGCGAAAAAATCTGCGGCTACGCCCGCGACGCGCTGCGCGATCTACACCCGCAAGAGCAGCGACGAGGGGCTGCAGCAGGAGTTCAACTCGCTCGACGCGCAGCGCGAAGCGGCCGAGGCGTACATCGCCAGTCAGAAGAACGAGGGCTGGGTTTGCAACGCGGAACGCTATGACGACGGTGGATTCACGGGCGGCAACATGGAGCGGCCGGCGCTGAAGCGTCTGCTGGCAGACATCGACGCCGGCAAGATCGATTGCGTGGTGGTCTACAAGGTCGACCGATTGAGCCGGTCGCTGATGGACTTCGCGCGGATCGTCGAGATCTTCGAGCGGCACCAGGTCTCGTTCGTCTCGGTAACCCAGCACTTCAACACGACCCATTCGATGGGCCGGCTCACGCTCAACATCCTGCTTTCGTTCGCCCAGTTCGAGCGGGAGATCATCGGCGAGCGCATTCGCGACAAGATCGCTGCGTCGCGCCAGCGCGGGAAGTGGACAGGCGGGACGCCGGTGCTGGGCTACGACGTCGACCGGTCCGGCCCCAGCCCCAAGCTCATCATCAATCCGACCGAGGCCGCCCGCGTTTTGCAGATCTTCGAGCTCTACCTGGAACTCGGCGCGCTGCTGCCGGTCGTCGCGGAACTCGAGCGGCGTGGCTGGCGGAACAAAGCGTGGACGACGCGAGACGGCCGAACGCGCGGCGGGTTGCCGTTCGACAAGTGTCGGCTGCATGATCTGCTGACCAGCGTCGTCTACATCGGCAAGGTCCGGCACAAGGACGAGGTGTACGCCGGCGAGCATGAGGCCATCGTTCCCGACGATCTGTTCGCGCGCGTGCAGCGGCAACTGCAGCAGAACGGCCGGCGCGGCAATCCCGGGCTACGGAACAAGCATGGCGCTTTGCTGCGCGGGCTGCTCTTCTGCAAGGCGTGCAATCGCGCGATGTCGCATACGTTTACGACCCGAGGGAACCAGCGCTACCGCTACTACGCCTGCACTCGAGCCGTCAAACGGGGCCGCGGTGCATGCCCGAGGCGGTCCCTACCCGCCGCTGAGATGGAACGGGCGGTCGTCGACGAGATTCGGTGCATCGCGAACGATCCCGAAATCCTCCGCGACACGCTCACGCAAGCCCGAGCGCAAACGGAGGCCGCCATTCGCCGTCTGGCGGACGAGCGTCGGGCGCTCGAACGCACGCAGACCCGCCTCCAGGCCGACCTTCGCTGCGCGGCTAACAGCGGCGCAGGTGCCGTCGGCATGGCGGCCAGGATCGCCGATCTGAACGACCACGTGCGCAACGCCGAACGTCGCGTGGGCGAAATCGACACGACCTTGGCTGGCCTCCGCGGCGAGCTCGTCGAGGCGGCGGACGTTGCCGCCGCCTTCGCGGATTTCGACGCCCTCTGGGCGACGCTCAGCCCGCGCGAGCAAGCGCGAATCCTTCACCTGCTCGTTCGCCGTGTGGACTTCAACGCCGCCGACGCGACGATCGAGGTCTCGTTCTACGCGGCGGGCATCAGGGCGCTGGCCGACGGGGACGCCGGCGGCGAGGAGGAGGCGGCGTGATCAAGGTCAAGCGAAACGTGGCGTTCGTACGCCGGCCGGACAAATCGCAGGCGATCGTCGTGTCGGACGACCAGACGAAGCCGGTACCCGCCGGTCGGATACCGCGAGTTTCACGACTAATGGCGCTGGCGATCCACTTCGACCGGCTGGTCCGCGAGGGCAATGTCGCCGACCTGTCCGAGTTGGCCCGTCTCGCACACGTCACCCAGCCGCGCATGACGCAGATCATGAACTTGAACCATTTGGCGCCGGACATCCAGGACGAGTTGCTTCATCTGGCGGCAATCGCGATGGGCAGGGAGCGAATCCACGAGAGGATGCTGCGGAGTATCGCCGGCGAGACTAGCTGGGCGTCGCAACGTGCAAGATGGAAAGCGTGCAAAACCGCTAGTCGAATAGCGTCAGGTCCTTAACTTTCACTTTCTGCACGAACCGTATTCGCAGTTCCGGATCTTTGAATGCACCGAGCCGCCGTTTGGCGGGTGGGTCTACGATCTCAAGCCGCCCGGTCCGCTCAAGGATCGCCAAGGCTTCCTTGAACTTGTATGCAGGCGTCTGAACCAGGACGTATTCTCCGACAGAACCAACGGTGATCTCTTTTCCATCATGGGCCGCAATAAGGTCGTTTGCCAACTCGCCGTCGCCATATTGAAACAGCTTGCCCAACGCGGTCGCGTGCTTATCCGAAAACTCGAAGCCGCCGGATCGATCGACCTTCCACATCGCCTCCTTCATCTCCTCGAGGCCGCGGATGTTGTTGCTGCAGAAGAACAACCAGTAAATCACCCGGTCATTCTGGTCCCGCATTGCAAAGGGATACGAATAAGTCGCACCGGCGCGGCCCCTGAGCGCTGCCAAGTAGATGTCGCGGAATCGATCCTCCCTCGCCTTCCCGCTTAGACCGAGAACGTCCTTCCATTCATCTCCGCCGAACGCCTTACTGATACCCACGTGCTTCGTTGTGTCCGCCATGAACGGATTGAGCATGTTCCAGTTCAAGTACGAGAAGACCTCGCAGACCTCCTGCTTCAGAATCCTGCCGATCAAGTTCATCGAGAAGGACGAGTAGCCAAACTGATCCAGGAAGAAGAGCGCCGGGCCAAGCCGCTGCCGACGCTGTTCGTGATCGTCGATCAACTGATTAATCACCGTTTCGCAATCGCCTTGAATCGGATCATCGACGACGATTCTGCCGCTGCGAGCGAGCTCGGGCCGCATCTGTTCGACAAGCTTGCGGAGATTCGCAACACGGTCCTCGCGTATTTCGATGAGTTTGATCTGGGTCTGAACGGTGAACGCACTGGCGTAGCTCAGCGCGGTCTGAATCGCGACGATTGGGCTACCGGGAATGTTGTCCGTGTATTCACCGGCACCGGCGAAGCCATCCACGTACAGCAGGCGCGTATTTCCGCGCCCCATATTCTGTGACTGCCGCGCGAGGATCGGCAGCCAGCGCTTCAGGTATTCCTGCAGGATTTTGTGCTTGGCGCGCGTGTGCGGGTCGGCTTCGTAGACGGTATCCTTCGGATCAGCCATACGGGTTCATCCCGAGACAGTAGCGAGCGGCATTTCGTCCCATGTACGGCCGTCCAGGACACGCCCGTGTTTCTTCTTCGCGACCCCGCCCCACTGCTTGAAGAAGAACGGCACCTCTCGCTCCAAGCATCGGTCGCGAATCTTACGAACCCACGCAGCGGCCATCGGCCTGGCACCCGGGCCTGATTCACCGCCAACGATTACCCAGTCGACGTCCGTTAGCGGCAGGCGCGGAATCGGCCCCAGCAGCGGCTCGACCGAGAGGAATTTGATCTTCGCGTGTGTTCTACGAAGTTCGCGCACGCGCGATGTGACCAGGCTGTTTTCGACGCTAGTTCCGAGCCAGATGTTCTGCCCCCACATCAACCGAGGAGACAGCTCCCGCGCCCGCTCGGGGCGCTTCGTCAGCACCTGAAACGTGTGCTGCTCGCAGCGGTTCATGACGTCAAAAACCGCCTGAACGAAGTCCTCCGGCACGTCTTCGTGGAAGAGGTCACTCATCGAGTTGACGAAGATGACGCGCGGCGCCGTCCACGACAGCGGCGCCTCCACGGACGAATGATCGAGATAGACGTGACCATTCCAGCGCCCTTGCCCGTTGATCACGTGGAGGTACGCAGCCTTCTTTCCAGGGTTGCGACCACGTTCGAGGTCAGCATCCGCCATCGCCGCGAGCCGCTTGGCCATCCGTTCGGCATAACAGTTTGCG
>JALHOX010000116.1:0-3652 GCA_022842805.1 Phycisphaerae bacterium
CGCTCTTCCGATCCGTCGCGACGGCGCAGTCATTGCGCGAAAGCGAGATTTCTTCATAGGTGCATTTCAAAGCCGAGCGATCGTCCGCGTCAGCGAAAACGAGCTCGTCGCCTTCCAACCAATAAGTTGGTCGGTGGTATTCAATCCGCAGCTTGGGGAAGAAGACAGGCCCGCCGGGCGCGTGGCCGCGCACATACACCTGCCACGAAGACTCATCCTGCCCGCCGATGTAGCGGTATTCGAGTCGAGACGGCGTGATTCGATATTCGATGGCGAGGCCCCCGCTTCGGAACTCTGATTCTCCGCGGCCGTCTCCGAAGAGCCGCCATTTCCAATCGCGGCTGCGCAATTCGGTGTAGCAGTCGGCATCCAGCGGCAGTCCAAGGTCGATGCGCGAAAAGAATTCCTGGGCGGGGAGGCGCGTTCCTGTGCGCCCGGTTGAGTCGGTGTGCGGCGCGGAACTCGGCGCGGACGATGGAGGATGCGGCTTATCGCTTGTGGAGCTCTCGCCCGCCGGCGCCCCACCCGATGCTTGGATCGCAAGCCATAGCGCGGCTCCCACCCATTTTGCCGTCTGGTGCATGCCGCCATGATAATTCCTTGGCGGGCGTCGGCCGAGGCGATCGCGGGGTGTTGAAACATTGGGCCTGGTCGCGATGCTGGGGATCCTGCCGGACGGCGCACTGGAACCCGCCGCCGCTTTTCCCCGTCCGACGGAATCGGTATAACTCTCGCCCGAGTTGTATCTGTTTGCCGCTCCCGGACCCTGCGAGGACCCGCGGTGGTCGCTGCCGGGAGCCGTACCGACTGGCGTTGACGCCCGCAGGCGTCGCACAACACACCGGCTCGTGGAGCTGCTCATGCCGCGTCGCACTCGCGCCTTCTCCGCCCGCTTGGCTCTGGCTGTCGCTCTCGTCACAACCGCCGCATCTTCGATGGCCGTTGCGCAGGATTTCAGCGGCGTTTCGGCGGCGCTGCGTCCGCAATGGGAGGCGGCCCTGGAAGCGCTGGTGAAGCGCGACACGGCGGCGGTCGAGACCGCATTCGGGGCGATGCTCGAAGCGGACGTCTCGCCGTTCCGCGTGGCGCTGCTGGCGGACGAAGCGACGCGGCGCGGCAAGCAGGGCGGCGGGGTGCTGCTGCTGGAGCAGGACGCCAAGAACGGGAAGCTGGGGGAGAATGGTCAGAAGATCGCGGCGATGCTCGACACCGGCCGCGAGCAGATGAATCAGGCCGATGACGGGTTTTATTTCGCGGCGGTGGGGCGGTTCGACGTGGCGGCGGCGAATTTCAACGCGCTGGTGGAGAGCAGTCCCGATCCGGTCGCGGTGCTCGAATTCACCGAATCGCGTCCGCAGCGGCGGCGCATTCTCGCGCAGGTGGTCACAAATCCGGTCTGTGGCGACGCGGCCCGCAGCATGCTCCGCCTGCTCAACATGGGCGAAGCCGGCGTAAAGGCCGATGCACGCCGGGTGCGAGCGAATATCGAGCGTCTGAAGGGGCCGCCGCGCGGCTTTGAGAATGCGGTCGAAAACCTGCGCGAGTCGGGCGAGTACGCCGTGCCGGTGATCGTTGAGTATCTGCAGAATCCGGAGAAGCGCGACTACCTGCAGCCGATTCTTCGGGCGCTGCCGGAGCTGAATCGCACGGCGGTGAATGGGCTGGTGGTGGCGCTCGAAACCGAAGACGACATGACCCGGCTCTATCTGGTCGATGCGCTGGGCAAGATGGGCTATGCCCAGGCGATTCCGTATCTGCTGCGGCTGCGCGACTCGGACAAGACGAGCTCGCAGGTGCGCAGCGCCGCGGAGCTGGCGCTGGCGGCGATTCGTGCCAAGAGCGGCGTCGGGGCCGGTTCGGCCGCGGCCGACTCGTTCACCTCGCTCGCGGATCAGTATTACAAGAATTCGTCGTCGCTGGCCGCCGACCCGCGCAGCCGCGAGGCGAACATCTGGTACTGGAAGGACGGCGGGCTGCGGAATGTCCGGGTGCCGACCGAGATCTACGACGAAGTGATGGCGATGCGCTGCAGCGAATATGCGCTGATGTTGCAGCCGGACAACGCCGCGGCGCTGCCGATCTGGATCGCGGCCAACTTCCGGCGGGCGGCGGAGCTGCCGGCGGAAACGACGGACGCGACGCGGCCGGAGAACGACCCCGCCCCGGCCTACTACGCGCAGTCGGCTGGGCCGAAGACGTGCCTTGCCGCGCTCGATCGTGCCCTGAAGCACAATGAGTCGGTGGTTGCGCTGGGCTGCATCGAGGCGCTGCGAAACACGGCGGGCCCGCAGATGCTGGTCGCGGGTCAAGCGGCGCCGCTGGGCGAATCGCTGACGTTTGCCGATCGGCTGGTGCGAATTCAGGCCGCTCTGGCGCTGGGGCGTGCGACGCCGCGCGAGACGTTTAACAATCATCAGAATCTGCTGACCGTTCTGGGCGAGGCGGTGCAACTGGCCGGCGCGCCGAAGGGCGCGATCGTGGTCGACGCGGACGATCGCTCGGCCAACGCGGCGGCCTCGGCGCTGCGAGCCAACGGCTATGAAGTGATCAGCGACGCGAATCTCAACGGCGCGCTGGCGAAGGCCCGCACGCAGCTGCCCTCGGTCGATGCGATCGTGCTGGCGTCGAACATTCAGAATCCGCCGATGGGCGGCGCGATTCAGCAGGTTCGCCAGGAGTTTCGCTTCCGCGCCGCTCCGATCCTGCTGTTGCAGAAGGAAGGCGACGAGAGCGCGGTTGATCGCATCGTGACCCGCGACGAGCGAATCGCCAAAATGCCGCAGTCGGAAGACCCGGCGATGGTGAAGTCGGAATTGGAGCGTCTGGCGGGTGAGACGGGCGCGGCGGCAGTCGAGGCCTCGCAGGCCCGTACGCTGGCGCTGGAAGCGGCCCAGGTGCTCGAGGGACTGGGGCAGGCGCGCGAAGCGAAGCTGTTCGACATGAAGCTGGTTGAGGGGCCGCTGCTGGCGGCGATGAAGTCGAGCGACGCCGAGGTGCGTCAGGCGATGGCCGAGGCGCTGGCGTATGTGCCGACCGAGGCGGCTCAGGACGCGATCGCGTCCGCGGCGCTCGATGCGGCGCTGGAGGAGCCGGTGCGGGTGGCGCTGTTCGACGCGCTGGCGGCGGCGGGCCGGGCTAACGGTACGAAGCTCAGCTCGGGCATGCTGGCCAAACTGGTCGAGACCGCCAGCAAGGACGCGACCATCACGATGCGCGAGGCGGCCTCGCGGGCGCTCGGCGCGGCGAACACCAGCGGCAACACCGCGAGCGAAATCATCCGCGCCCAGCATCGCGGCTAGCGTCGGATGGATCAGAGCCGCGCCCGTCGGGAGGCGGCTTCTGTGTTGCGGCAGATTTGCGAACGAAGGCCGCCGCCCGATGGGCGCGGCGCTGACGGAAGCGTGTTCGGGAGAATTTCCGATGTGGATGCTCGCCTTGCTTGCGCCGCTCGTTTTGGCCGACCATGTGGCCGACGCCGGCGACGGTCCGCGCCCTTCGCCGGTCCAGAACACCTGGCAGCTTCAGTTCGAATTCGTCTCGAATCCGATGCGGATCGAGGTGGGCGGGCAGACCTATTGGTACATGCTCTATCGCGTTACCAATCCCAATCCCGAGCCGGTTCACTTTTTCCCGTTCTTCACGATCGTGACCG
>JALHOX010000116.1:3662-4617 GCA_022842805.1 Phycisphaerae bacterium
GACCGAAGATCTGCAGGTCTTCACGACGGACATCGGGATTCCGGATGGCGTCTTTAAGCAGATCGCCGGGCGTCATCGCCCGCAGTTTCCCGATCTCGTCAGCCCGATCCGGGCGATCGACGATCTGCGGAGCGGCGAGGACTATGCGCGCGAATCGGTGGCGATCTGGCACGACGCCAAGCTCACGGGGAACAACTTCACGGTCTATGTCGCGGGGCTGAGCGGCGAGACGCAGACGATTCGCAAGCCTGCGGTGAAGGGTGCTGCGGCGGCGGGCGGAGCGACCGATAACTCGGCGGCAACGGCCGGCGGAGCGTCGGCGGCGAAATCCACCAAGGAACGCGAGCAGTTCACCCTTCGCAAGACGCTGGAGATTCGCTACACTCTTCCGGGCTCGCAGATCGGCAAGACCGCCGGCGAGCCGTATCGTGTCGAAACCCAATGGGTGATGCGCTGACGCGTCGCCCTTTTTCGTCGCCACAGGGCGTGGCTTGGTTGAGGTGACTCATGGCTCATAAGAAGGGCGGCGGCTCGACCCGCAACGGGCGCGACAGCCAGCCGCAGTATCGCGGTGTGAAGCTCTACGGCGGCGAGGCCGCTCGTACCGGGAACATCATCGTTCGGCAGTGCGGCACGGTCTTCAAGCCGGGCCGCAATGTCGGCCTCGGCCGCGATCACACGCTGTTTGCTTTGGCGGATGGCGTGATCGAATTTCGCGGTCGCTTCGTGTCGGTCATGCCGGTGGCAGCCGCCGCGAACTGAGCCGGGCGGGTTTGCAGAACTTTCGGAGAGTGCGGGCGTATTGCCCGCACTTTTTGTTTATGCACGTCGAGTCGTTGGGCTTATGCGGGGGCCGGCGGTTCAACGGCGCGCATTGCGAACGCGCGAGTCGAGTCTGGGGGAATATTGAGTGCGCGGGGGGTTACTGAAGATGGAGCGAGAGCTGATGCGCCGC
>JALHOX010000116.1:4627-10194 GCA_022842805.1 Phycisphaerae bacterium
CGATCGCCCACATTCCCAGCACGATGGCGAGGAAGTTTTTGATGGTGGGCCAGGGGAGCTCGGCGGCGCGCTCGGCGCGCGTGACGCGATAGACGATGGCGATGCAAAGCGCGAGCGGAAAGAAGAGAAAGAGCCGACCGCCGGGCGGGAGCTTGAGCGGGTGGACAAAGAGCGCGGCCAGTGGCAGCGTGTTTGACGCGAGCAGCGTCAGGCTCAGGCTCGAGATCCATGTCATCATGACGCCGCTCCGGCCGTTTCGGCTGCGGGCCGCGCTTCGGCGGAGAGGGAGGGGGTTTCGACGGGGGCCGGGGCCGGGTAGGTGGCCTTGCCGCTCTGGGCGCGGGCGATGGCGTCGATGATCGCCAGGATGTTCAGCAGGCCGGCGGTCGCGAGGTATATCTGCGACACGTCGCTCTCGGGATAGAAGCTGATGTACTCGACGGCCTTTTTGCGCAGCCGCTCCTGTTCTTCGAACGAGCGGCGCCCGAACGCGAGGGGGTTCATGCCGACCAGCTCGGGGACGACGCGTGAAGGCAGGTCGCTGAGGATGGTTTCGTTGACGCCGAAGGCGGCCAGGGTGTAGCCGCCGGCCCCGAGCTCGCCGAGGAACAGCGGCATGCTGGTGTAGGGATTGACGCTGTTCTTAATGCCGCCCGTGGCGAGCCCGACGCCGTAGACGAATGAGATTGTGAGGAACAGCACCGACGCCAGGCCGCGGTTGCCCAGCCACCAGTGGCCGGCACCGGGCAGCAGCCAGGCGAGGACGGCGGCGATCGTGGCTTCGACCGAGTTGTCGCGCTTTCGTCGCATCATGCGGGGAGACAGGGTAGATGGGTTGGGCGGTGGTGGCAAACGGGCGGTGAAATGCCTCATTAAGAATGCGAAAGGCGGAAGGGGGCGTTCGGCACGGTCACGCAGATGCGGAACATGGGGAGGCTCAATCGCCTACCGGCGCGCCGGCGGCGGCGCCGGGCGAGCGGCGGAGCAGCGCGTCCTCCAGAAGGGACAACAGACCGCGCAGCTCGACCAGCGGCAGGAGGGCGCCGTCGCGGGCGCGCGGCGCATCGGCCGCGCGGTGCGGACAGTAACTGACATCGGCGACGAGGGTCGAGAGCCGCAGGCCCATTGCACAAGCCGCGCGCCAATAGCGGAAGGCGAGCGGCCCGGCGTCGGCGGCGGCCCGCGCCGTGCGGTCGCCATGCACGGCCCGAGCCGACCAAAGATCGTCGGCGCTGCATCCGGCGAGGGCGGCGTCGAGCAGTCGCTCGAATGTGGCCGCCCGGGCGGCTGGGTTGGCGAGCGGCGCGCACTGGGCCTGCAGCGCGGCGCGAAGCTCCGCTACGCCGCGACGCAGGAGTGCGAGGTCGCGGGCGTCGTTCATGAGCAGGCAATCGAGCATGCGCACGCCGATGGCGAAGAGGTCGGCCGCTTCGCCGAGGCGCGGATGCCAGCGCAACGTGCAGTTTGCGATTTCGCCGGGGCGCTGCAGCTTGGCCCATGCGTCATAGAGTCGGCCGGTGACGGCCACGCCGCCCGTGCCGTCGTCGGGATTGCGAACGCCGGTAGGTGTGAGGACGGCACGTCCGCCGGCGGCAGCGATTTCGATGCGGTCTCCGGCGCAAAAGAGGGCGCCGCGCAGCGGAGAAAGATCGATCAGGCCGTCGGCCAATTCGCAGCGCTTGTCGTCGCGCTTGCCGAAGGCTCGCAGGATGAGCATCGCGGAGTGCTCGCTTTCGGCCGTGGCCAGCAGCTCGGCCGCGCCCTCGGGCAGGAGCGCGGGGTCGTGGCCCTCGGGGGCAAAGGCGGTGGCCGGGTGTGTTTTCGCATCCTCCGGTTCGAGCGGCGCGATCCACGGATTTCGCAAGAGCGCCCGGCCGGCGGACGACGCGACCGCAGAATCGTCGCGCCATTCGAGCAGCGGGCGCTGCAGCAGGCGATAGCGGCGATCGAGCTGCGCGAGCAGCGGCTCGATCAGCCGCAACCGACCGCGCAACGCCTCGAGCGTGCGACGGTCGTCGCTTTCTCGTGAAAATCGCCGGTCGCGCAAAACCATGGCCGCGGATTCGAGCGGGGTGTCGCCGTGCGGCGTGATGAGCAACGGCAGCGCTGCGTAGCTGATCGGCGTGAGCCATTCTTCGGCGTAGGGATATCCGCCGCGATCGGGGTCCCAGCGGGCGCGGTCGCGATCGCTCGCGCAGGGGTGCTCGCTGAGCCACTCGTCTTCCTCGCGCGGCGAGCGAAACGCGCCGCTGGGGCCCTGGGCGATGAGGCGGCCCTGATCGAGCAGCAGATTTCGAACGGCCTCGACATCGGCATCGCCGGCGTCGGTGAGCAGATGGAAGGGGGGCGTCGTGGTTGGGCCGGCGGGGTCCGCTGCGAGCGGGGCGCGGTGCAGCAGGGGCGTGCCGTCGGCGCGCGAGCGAGCCTGAATGATTCGCCCGCATCGGCGGCAAAAGAGCAGCGGCGCGAGCAATCGCGGCGGCCCCCAGAGCGCGCGGATCTGGGCGGCATCGGTTGGCGTTTGCTCCGTTTCGGCGGCGGGCGATTCGGGTTCGTTGATCGCCTGTGCGGCTCGAACCACGCCGGCGAGCAGCGCGTCGATCGGCGCGGCGCGCCGCGGGCGCGGGCCTTCGGTCGGACGGATGAGCAGCAGCTCGACGCGCAGCGCCAGGCGATTGTCGGCGCCCAGCAGGCCGCCCAGCGTCAGGTGGCGCACGCCGCGGGCGGTCGCCGCGGGCTGCGGTGCATAGGCACGTCGTGGCGCGAGGCAAAAGGCGAGCGGCGGCGCGCTATCGCCGGCGAAGTGCAGATTGGCGTAGATGTGCTCGGTTGCGACCGTCATTTGGCAGGGTGGCTATATCTCGCGAATCCCGCCGCCGCAAGTCGGATCGGGCCCGAGCGGCCCCGCCGCGCCAGGCGGCTCCTTCGCGGTGAAGGGTGAGAGGGGGCAAGCGTCGGAGTCGGCGTCGCGGCGATCGCGCTGGCGCTGCTCGGTGGCTTTTCCGCGGCGCGGAAAAAAGTGCCCGCCGGAACGAGCGAACTCGCGCCGGCGGGCATGTCTTACACTGGCTGCATGGTGCAGCTACGTTACTGCACTACTGCAGCCTCGTACTACCACTAATCAAGGGATCACCTCCTGTTCGATGGCCGATTCCCACTAGCAGACCTCCGTGGATTCAAAGGTCGTTGGGCTTGACCACTCCGCCAAACGTCTTCAGCGGACACATCGCCCAGCGTCTTTTCAGACGCCGCTCGGCAATCGAGTGACCCAGTGCATGTCGGCCCTGGCTCTTTGAGCCGCTGCCGCTGCGTCCTGCGACTGCAACTTAAGAATATTCTTCGGATTCGACAGGTCAAGGGGAACGGCGGGGCGGGTGCAATAAAAAGCGGTGTTGGCCGATCGGAACGCTATATCTGGTGTCGGAAATTGAAAACGGCGATTGGACAGTCCGAGTTGCGTTCGGCGCGTAAGTCGCGCCGAACGCTTGCTGCGGGCGGGAGATCGTCGGCATTAACGGACGCTGACGGCGAGGTGCTCGCGGGCGCTCTGCATGAGTTGCTCGGCTTTCGCCAGCGATGCCCATACTTCGTCGACGTAGCCATCGGCCGAGGCGCACCAAGCGCGATTGATGAGTCGCTCGCCCGAGGCGAAGTCGCTCATCACATTGGCGAAGCCCTTCAGCCCGCCGACGGGGATGATGGTCTCGCGGGCGTCGACGAAGCGCCCCAGGTCTTCGAGGAAGTCGCTGTCGATGCGGCTGCTGACCGCATAGACGTCGACGTTCTGGCGTTCTGCCAATAGCGCCTGCAGTCGTGCGATGACGCGATCGAGCGAATTTCGAAGGGTGTCGAGGTCGGCTGCGACTTTGGAGTCGCTGGTTGAAACGCGGCTGGCGGCGACGCGCAGCAGCACCACGCCGACGACGCCGACGGCCATGGCGCCGCCGTACTGAATCCAGTCGATGGAGTGCCACTTGCGGCTCTCCGCTGCTACGGAGGGCTTGTCGAGCTGGCGCACGCTGACGAAGGCGGCGGCGAAGAAGCCGACGAGCAGGAGGATCAGGCCGAGTGGTCGCATTAGTGTGCGCCTCCTTCGCCGGTGGCGATGGCGCGGATCGCCATGCTGACGTCGGCGAGAGATTCGCCGACGACCAGTCCCGCCGCGACGGGGATTCCGACGTTTTCGATGAAGCGATGGCCGAAGCGGTCGAAGATGAGCCGGAGCGCGACGCCGACGGCGTAGGTCAGCACGGTTGAGAACGGCAGGTAGAAGCCGAGGCCGATCTGAACGCCGATGCCGCCCATGCCGCTGAGGGCGAGCAGGAGGCCCATGCCGGCGCCGGCGGAGTAGCGCCAGACGGGGGCGTCTGATCCGACGAGGCTCTCGACGGTCGAGGCCATGGCCGCGGCCTGCGGCGCCGCGAGCTTGCCTTCGCCGAAGCCGCCACCCTGTTTGCTCAGGGTGACCAAGAGCCACGCGATGATGATCGGTCCGAGCCAGGTGCCCAGGTATTGGGCGATCTGCTGCTTGCGCGGCTGAGCGCCGACGATGTAGCCGGCTTTTAGGTCCATCATCATGCCGCCGGCTTGCGCGATCGCCACGCAGACGGCGGCGCCGCTGATGATCGAGGCGACGACGGTCTGCACCGGGGTGAGCGCGGGCGGGATGGAGACGCAGACCATCACGAGAATGGTGATTGCGATCAGCGTCATGCCCGAGAGCGGGGACCAGTTCGTGCGGCCCAGCGATTCGGAGACGATGACGCCGGCGACCCAGATCCAACCTGTGCCCATGACGGCGAGGATGGCGGCGCGCCAAATCTCCATTTGCGGAACGCTCAATTTTGAGACGATCATCAAGACGATCAGTCCGCCCGCAACGGCGAGGTATAGCAGCCAGATCGGCAGTTCATCGCCCGCGGCGGTGCCTCCGGCGGCGCGTTTTTTCGCCGCGTCCTGCATGCTGCGGATCGCGCTGAGCACCAGCGGAAATGCGGCGATGATGCCGCCGATCGCGGCGCCGATAAGAATGCCGATGCCGACCGGCTTGAAGATCTTTCCCTGAAGAATTCCGGGAACGGCGGCCGAGGCCTTGGCGGCGGCTTCGGCGTCGAGCGGCGCTTGGGCGACGATGGCGGCGTCGACGGGGCGCAGGGTGTTCTGCACTTCCGGGGCGCCAAAGTAGGCCAGCAGGGGGGCGAGCAGGAAGTAGCAGATGAAACCGCCGTAGGTGAACACGGCGCCGTGCTTGCCCGAGAGAAAGCCGACGCCGACCGTCATCAGCGAGAGTAGAAAGGTGACGTTGAGATAGCTGGGCAGGCCGAGGACGAGGCCCAGCGGGCCGAGCCGCTCTTCGTCGACGTGGAATACGAAGCGGATGATGAAATAGACGGCTGCCGAGAAGAGCATGGCTCCAAACAGCAGCGCGGCCTTTTGCAGGCCTGCGCCGGGCGAGCGGAGGATGGCGGCGGTGGCGATGCCGCCGGGGTAGGCGAGGCGGTTGAAGTCGATCATCTGCTTGCGCAGCGGGATGACGAAGGCGATGCCCAGGACGCCGCCGGCGATGC
>JALHOX010000116.1:10204-11072 GCA_022842805.1 Phycisphaerae bacterium
TCATATTGGGTGGCGAGGGCGTAGGTCTCGGGGTTGCGCTTGGCGAGGATGAAGAGTGCGGGGATGGTGAACATCATGCCCGCGGACGCGCCGTTGACCGACACCGCGAGCGTTTGGTTGATGTTGTTCTCGACGATGCTGCTGCGGCGCATGATGCCGCGGAGGATGCCCCAGCCGAGAATGGCGGCGACCTCGTTGCCCTCGATCGAGAAGCCGAGGATGAGGGCCGAGTAGCCGATGGCGACGGCGAGCATCGAGCCGATGAGCCAGCCGACGATGACGGCGGGCCAGGTCAGCTCGGGGTACGCGCCGTAGCGGATGGGGCGTCCGTCGGCGGAGAGGGTGGGTTGGTTCACCATTTACTCCTCGCAGAGAGGGGAGTGCGGGCATTCAGCCCGCATGAGTCATCATCGCGGGGGGATTCGTGTGGCCAGAATGCCCACACTCCCCAAAAGATCGGATCGTCGTGCGGCGGCTCACCGGCTTAGCCGGCCGTCGCCGGTTTCGCACCGCGGCCGAGCGCTGGTGCGTCCGGCTTGCTCTCGTCCACATCCTCGCTCATCAGCCAGCGCAGCCACGGGGTCAGAATCAGCAGCAGGACGCCGCAGGCCGTCGAGAGGTAGACCAGCATCATGAACACCTTCTCGTAGCCCGCTTCCTTGCCCGTGAGCGCGGCGATCTGGCCGCCAAGGTGATGGGCGAAGGCGCTCGAAAGGAACCAGATGCCCATCATCAGACCGACCAGCCGCGGCGGTGAAAGCCGCGTCACCATCGAGAGTCCGACGGGCGACAGGCACAGTTCGCCTGTTGTGTGGAGCAGATACATCATGATGAGCCAGAAGAGCGCCGTTTTGGCGCCGTCGGCGGG
>JALHOX010000117.1 GCA_022842805.1 Phycisphaerae bacterium
GATCTGCTCGAGTCCGGCCTGTCCGTCGTTGGCGGAGCCGAGCACTTCGAAGCCGGGGTCTTTGCCGAGCGCACTCTTGAGCATGTTGCGCATGAAGACCGAGTCGTCGATGACGAGGACGCGCGTGGGAGAGATTGCCATGGCGACGGTTCCGGGGCGACAGTTCGGGTGGAGCGCGGCATCCGCGAACACTGATCCACTGGGAGGTACTATCGACGGCGCGGCGGTTCGAGCCGCAGGTTGGTGGGCCGACTTGTGGTTGGCACGCTTGCTCGCGCGCGGGGCGCGGCGTCCGATCCTGGGAGTAGCGGATGCGATTGTCTGTTGCTGCGATTGTGGGTTGTTTTGGTCTTATTTCCGCGGCTTTGGCGGAGTCGCCCGCGAAAGATGCGCCCCGCTCGCTGCGGGTGATGGTCTTTAATGTTTGGGAGCTCTCGCTGCAGAAGCTGAGGGCGAGCAACGCGGAGGGGCGCGGGGCGGACCCGCAGGTGTGCAAGGCGGCGGAGATTGTTCAGATCGTGCGGCCGGATGTGCTGGTGATCAATGAGATCGACTATGCGCCGGCGGAGGAGGCGGTGCGGCTGCTGCGGGACAAGTATCTCGCGGTGGGGCAGCGCGAGGCCAAGGCGCTGACTCATTTTGAGCATGTGTTCACCGCGCCGGTGAACACCGGCGAGCCGACGGCGTTTGATCTCGACAACGACGGCAAGACCGGAGGGCCGGGCGATGCGTATGGCTTCGGCAAGTATCCGGGGCAATATGGCATGGCGCTGCTGAGCCGCTATCCGATCGATGCGGCGAGCGCGCGGACGTTTCAGAAGCTGCTATGGCGCGACATGCCGGGGAACCTGATGCCGGACGGCAGCGAGGGGAAGCCGGCGTTTTATTCGAGCGAAGAGGCGACGGCGCTGCGGCTGTCGAGCAAGAGTCATTGGGATGTGCCGGTGCGGGTGGATGAGAAGACGGTGGTGCATGTGCTGATGTCGCACCCGACGCCGCCGGTGTTTGATGGGCCGGAAGATTGGAACGGGCGGCGGAATTTTGACGAGATTCGGCTGTGGGCGGATTACATCGGCGGGGATGAGGGGCGGGCGGCGTACATTGTGGATGATGCGGGGCGGCGCGGTGGACTGGCGCGGGACGCGTTGTTCGTGATCACGGGCGATCAGAACAGCGACCCGAAGCGCGGCGACCATCCGTATGGCAAGCCGGCGATTTCGCAGTTGCTCGATCATCCGCGGGTGCGCGATTGCATGCCGCGAAGCAAGGGGGGAGAGCTGGACAACAGCAAGGACCCGCAGCGGCGCTATCCGGCGGACGCGACGCTGCGCACGTCGAACTTTGGGCGGATTGATTACCTGCTGCCCTGTCGCGAGATCGAATGCGGCGAGGCGGCGGTGTTTTGGCCGGGGGCGGAGGAGAAGCATCGCGAGCTGATCAGCGAGCCGAATCCGGCGAGTGATCATCGGGCGATTTGGGGGGAGCTGATTTTGGGGCGGTGAGGGTAGTTGGTTCCGCGGGGGGCGCTTCGCTCCATTGGGGGCTGCATTCTGTCGCCCCGATGGGGCTAAGAGCGGCCCGCGTGGACGCGGGCATCGCTACTTCGGCGATTTCGAGGAAGCCAACACTCTTCGCCAAAATCCAACTCGTTCATGGCGTGCGGAACGCCGCTTGCGTTCGCGCAAATGTGTTTCACGTGAAACATGTTTGCTCGGGGCAGCGGCGGTTGGCGAAGGGCCTTGCGATGATTCATGCCCCCGAGGCGATCATGACCGCGCGGGGTGAAGCCGCGCGGCTCGTTGAAGCAAGGGGAGGATTAGCCGATGAGCTTTTTCAACTGTTCCATGATGGTGTCGAGGACGCTCTTGAGGACGCTGCTGATGTCGGCGTTGCCGAGCAGCTCTTTGGCCTTCGCCTCGAGGGTCGGCATGAAGCCCGTCGCCTGTTCGCCGATGGACTTTTTGATGGCGTCGGGCATCGAGCTCATGCCGCCGGCGAGTTTGGTGATGGTGTCGGCGGCGGATTGCAGGTTGGGCAGCGCGGCCTTGGCGGTGTCGACGTCTTTGATGCCGTTGAGGGTGTCGGTGAGGCCGTTGAAGGTCTGGGGTAGGCCGTCGGCAAGGCTCTTCATGGCGCTGTCGATGGCGGCGGTGGCGTTGCTGACGGTGCTCTTGGCGGCGTCGACGGCGCCGTGGCCGGCGTCGACGACGCTCTTGGTCGCCTCGCTGGCGGTGTTAGCGGCCTTGGGGCCGAGGTACTTGTAGCCCAGGTAGGCGAGACCGGCGAGGGCGACGAGGGGCAGGATGGCGCGGGAAAAGCCGCCGCCGGTGTCGACGGCCTGACGGGCTGCTCCGTTCATGGTGTTGGCTCCGTTGCTGACGGTTTGGCCGAGGCCGCCGGCGAGGCCCATGATGTCGCCCATGCCGGCGGGGAGGGCGTTGGCGAGGAAGTTCTTTTGTCCGCCGAGGAGGCTGCCGAGGCCGGCGGTGTCGAGGCCGAGGGCTTTCTTCTGTTTGCCGAGGACGCCGAGGATGATGGGCAGCAGCATGCCGAGGAGGGACATGATGGCGCCTTTTCCGAGGCCGGCGGACTTGGTGAGGGTGTCGGTGATGCCGCCGAGGACGTTTCCGCCGCCCAGGATGTTGGGCAGCATTGCGGAGCCTTTTTTGATGAGGTCTTGGAGGCCCGCGCCGCCGCCGAGCATTCCGCCCAGATTGTCGAGTATTTTCGAGTCGGACTGATCGAGGGCCTGGGAGAGCTGCTGGAGGCCGGTTGGGGTGCCGGCTTGTTTCATGATTCCGGCGAGGAGGGAGGGGACGGCGACCTTAACGGCGGCTTGAATTTTCTGGGGGTCTTCGCCGAGACCGGCGCTGATTTTGTTGAGGATGTCGCCGCCGAGGGCTTGTTCGACGAGGGTCGTCAGGTTGAGGTTCATGGGGCAAGCTCCAACGTTGAGGGTTCTGCCGGGGTGGCAGCAGCGAACGAAACGCCCGAACGCGGCGCTGAACAGACGCCCGAGACGCTCGGGAGCATAGGCGCGGCGTGCATGCTTGGAAACAGACACGGGGGTCGGGTATCGGTTTGGGTATGGGGGTGCGGCGTTGGAGCGCGGCGGCGGCGAGTTTGGAGCGTTCTCTTGCCCATTGCGTGTCGACGCGAAAGCCGTCGGCATGGCACCCTCGGCACGGTTATGATTCGCCGCTGTGCAAGACCCACCGAGACTGCTGAGCGAATTTCAACGGCTGCCCGGCCACATCAAGCTCGACTACGAGGATTTTCTCGTGGAGGAGGTGCCGCTTTATCCGCTGAGCGGCGAGGGCGGGCATACGTTTTTTCTGCTGGAGAAGCGCGGGCTGAACACGATGCAGGCCGTGTATGACCTGTCGCATGCGCTGGATGTGCCGCGGATGCGGTTTGGGTATGCGGGCATCAAGGACGCGCGAGCCGTGACGCGGCAGTGGATTTCGGTGGAGGGGCTCGATCCGGAGAAGCTGCGCAACTTTGAGATGGCGCGGCTGAAGATCGTGCAGGTGACGCGGCATGGGAACAAGCTGAAGCTGGGGCATTTGCGCGGCAATCGGTTTGACATTCGCGTGCGGAACACCGAGCCGATGCGGCATCCGGAGATCAAGCAGGCGCTGGCGCAGCTGACGGCGCGGGGCGTGCCGAACTATTTCGGGCCGCAGCGGTTCGGCTTGCGCGGCGACAATGGCGACGTGGGGCGGGCGCTGCTTCTGGGCAATATCGATGAAGCGCTGGACCTGATCCTGGGTCGGGCGGGGCATCTGGACCATGGCGATATCTGGCACGCGCGCAAGCTCTATGACGAGGGGCAGTATGAGACGGCGCGGAATCGCTGGCCGGGGATGTTCCGGGATCAGCGGCGGGCGTTGAAGGCGCTGGCGGAGACGGGCAATCCGAAGCGGGCGCTGCTGTCGATTGATCGCACGTCGCTGCGTTTTTATGTCTCGGCGTATCAGTCGCTGCTGTTCAATCGCGTCGTGGCGCGGCGGATGGCGGAGCACAGCCTCGAAAAGCTGCTGGTCGGCGATCTTGCGTTTCGTCATCGCGGCTGGGCGATCTTTCGGGTTGATGACGCCGAGCGGGAGCAGCCGCGGGCGGAGAGTCTGGAGATCAGTCCGACGGGGCCGCTGTATGGGCTGCGGATGACGCCGGCGAGCGGGATTCCGGGGGAGATGGAGTCGGCGGTGTTGAGCGAAGAGGGGGCCGAGTTGCGGACCTTTTCGCAGCCGCCGCATCGCACGCCTGGCGGGCGACGGCCGTTGCGCTTTCCGGTGACGGATGCGTCGGTCGATCTTGGCGCTGACGATCGCGGCTCCTATCTTCACCTTCGATTTGAATTGCCGCGCGGCTGCTATGCGACTTCGCTGCTGCGTGAGCTTTTCATGGATGCACAGGAACCGGGCGCCGAGGGCGATTCAGGAGCGGAGCCCGAGTAGATTCAGGCAACGGTCGGCGTTTTCGCTTGCACCACAGACCACCGCACGAACAGGATCGACGCGATGCAGTCGGCCGAAGGCTTTCCTTTCTTCTGGGAGCGACTGCTTCTGACCGTCCGGCAGGACTACCCCGGGCTGTATCGGGCGTGGTTTGAGTCGCTGCGACTGATCGAGCTGAATGGCGGCGTGCTGCGGATTGCGGCGCCGGATGTGAGCTATGCGGGGTATCTGCGCGAGACGTGCATTCCGGCCTTTACGCAGGCGGCGATGGTCTGCACGGGGCACCTGGTGACGGTGCAGTTCGTGGCGCCGGACGATCTGAACCGGATCGATACGGGGCGCTCGCTTTCGCCGGTGCTGACGCGGGTGCAGCCGAACGCGGACTACACGTTTGAAGAGTTTGTGGTGGGGGCGTCGAACCGGCTGGCGCACGCGGCGTGCAAAGCGAGCAGTGCTCAGCCGGGGACGCTGTACAACCCGATTTTCATTCACGGCAATCCGGGGCTGGGCAAATCGCATTTGCTGCAGGCGACGTGCGACGCGGTGATGAAGAATCATCCCGGGGCGGACGTGGCGTACATGTCGTGCGAGACGTTCGTGAATGATTTTGTGCGGGCGATCCAGAACGGACAGATGCAGGCCTTTCGCGACACGGCGCGGCGCTGCGACGTGTTTGTGATCGACGATGTGCATTTTCTGGGTCGGCGCGAGGGCAGCCAGGAGGAGTTTTTTCACACCTTCAACGCGTTGTATCAGGCGAAGCGCCAGATCATTTTGTCGGGTGATGCGCCGCCGAACGACATCAAGAACCTCGAAGAGCGGTTGCTGAGCCGTTTTCAGTGGGGGCTGGTGGCGCCGCTGGATGCGCCGAATCGCGAGATGCGGCAGGCGATCTTGCAGCGGAAGGCGAAGCTGCGCGGGGTGGAGATTCCGGACGAGGTGCTGGATTACATCGCGCGGCACATTGATAGCAGCATCCGGGCGCTGGAGGGAGCGCTGACGACGCTGATCACGCAGGCGCAACTGCTCGACAAGCCGTACACGCTCGACACGGTTCGGGCTTTGTTGCCGACGTATGACGCGGGTGATTCGCGGCGGGTGCGGGTGAGCGATATCCAGGAGCTGGTCGCGAAGCATTTCGGGGTGAAGGTGAACGAGCTCAATGGGCAGCGGCGGACGCGGTCGGTGGCGCTGCCGCGGCAGGTGGCGATCTATCTGACGCGCAAGCTGACCAAGCTGAGTTCGAAAGAGATCGGCGGGTACTTCGGCAACCGCGATCACTCGACGGTGCTGCACGCGCATAAGACGATCGAGGAAGCGGCGACGCAGGACCCGACGTTGGCGCACACGATCTCGCAACTCACAAGGCTGTTAAACAACCGGGCGTGAAGAACGTGTGAGTTTTTGGTTTAGGCGGGCTTGTGACGCGACGGGGTTTTGTGGGGTGGGGGTTGATTCAGGTCGGCGGTGCATGGGGGCTGGTCTTTGCACAAACAATCCACATTCGGTCTGCTTTGTAAGTCTTTAAATTAAATACAGTTGCGCGATGCCGCCTAGTTTCTCACACATCCCACAGGCATGATAAGAAGACTCTATGAAGTTAATAGATTTAGATTGATTTAGGAGTGGGCCCCGCGAATCGACAACGCGAGCAGGGATGAGTGGGCAGAGGGGACGGTTGGGGGACTGAAATTGGTGGTTACGATCGCCGGCCCGCCGGGAGCGACACGGCTTGATGAGCCGTGGCGCCGGGGAGTCTGCGGGGGGAGGGGAGCGTTGGGGCGAGCGGGCGTCCGCGCAGGCTGAAGCCTGCGGCTCGTCGGGGCATTTAGAAGCGGGCGGTCTCGAGGGCGGCTTTGACGACGCGTCCGGCGTCGGGGATGTAGGTCAGTTCGTTGGCGAAGAAGGGGATGGCGGTGTCGAAGCCGGTGACGCGTTTGATGGGGGCTTCGAGGTAGAGCAGGCTCTCTTCGACGATGCGGGCGACGATTTCGCCGCTGACGCTGCAGTGACGCGGGGCTTCGTGGACGATGACGGCGCGGCCGGTCTTGCGGACGCTGGCGTTGATGGTGTCGGAGTCGAGCGGCGAGACGCTGAGCAGGTCGATGACTTCGGCGTCGATGCGATGTTCGTCTTCGAGGGTTTCGGCGGCTTCGAGGGCGGCGCGGAGCGAAGCGGCGTAGGAGATGATCGTCATGTCTTTGCCGGCGCGGGCGATGCGGGCCTTGCCGATGGGCATGGTTTCGGGCGCTTCGGGCACTTCCTCGCGGAAGGCGCGATAGATGGCCTTGGGCTCCATGTAGATGACGGGATCGGGGTCGAGGATCGCGGCGCGGAGCAGGGCGCGGGCGTTACGAGGCGAGCTGGGCAGGACGACCTTGAGGCCGGCCCAGTGGGCGTAGGTGGCCTCGGGGGCTTCGCTGTGGTGCTCGATGGCGCGGATGCCGCCGCCGTAGGGGAAGCGCATGACCATGGGCACGGAGAGGCGGCCGCGGGTGCGGTTGCGGAAGCGGCGGGCGTGGCCCTCGATCTGGTGGAGGCTTTGATAGGAGAAGCCGTCGAACTGCATTTCGCAGATGGGCTTCATTCCGGCGAGAGCCATGCCGATGGTTCCGCCGGCGATGGCGGCTTCGGCGAGGGGGGTGTCGATGCAGCGGTCGGGTCCGAACTCTTTGAGAAGGCCCTCGGTGACGCGGAAGACGCCTTCGTCCTGGCCGACGTCCTGCCCCAGCACGACGACGTTGGGATCCTCGCGCATGGCTTCTTTCATGGCGAGGTTGATGGCTTGGACCATGGTCATCTGGGGCATGGGGACACTCCTGTGTATCGAGATCGTCGGATCGGTATTTCCGACGATGGCGTTGCTGTTTTTTGATCAGAACCGCGCCCGTGGGGAAGCGGTTTTGATGCTCGGACGGTCAGAAGACCGCTGCCGGACACGGGAGCGGCTCTGAAAGGACTGAGAACTAGACGCGGCTCAACTCGTTTGCGTGGCTGGGCTTGGCGCCGTGGGCGAGGTATTCCTCGAGTTCGGCCTTCTGCTTCCGCAGTTCGGGGGTCATTTCGGCGTAGACGTATTCGAAGAACTCGGTCTTGCTGGCGCGGTAGCCCTCGGCGACGGCGGTCGCTTCGTCGAGCTTGAGGCGGATTTCCTCGCGCAGCTTGGTCTCCACCGCGTCGGTGAGGAGCTTTTTCTTTTCGAGGTACGCCTTGAAGCGGATGAGCGGGTCTTTCGGCTCCCACTCCTTCACTTCCTCGTCCTTGCGGTATTTCTTGGGGTCGTCGGCCGTGGTGTGGACGCCGAGACGATAGGTGATGGCTTCGATGATGGTCGGGCCGCCGCCTTCGCGGGCCTTTTTGACGGCTTCCTGGCCGGCGACGATGCAGGCGAGGATGTCGTTGCCGTCGACCTGGAAGGCGTCGAAGCCGTAGGCGATGGCTTTTTGGGCGATCGTGGGCGAGGCGGTCTGGGCGTGGCGCGGGATCGAGATCGCCCACTGGTTGTTTTGAATGACCTGGACGAGCGGCAGCTTATAGACGCCGGCGAAGTTCATGGCTTCGTGGAAATCGCCTTCGGAGGTGCCGCCGTCGCCGACGAAGACGAGGGTGACGTCTTTGGTTTTTTTCAGCTTTTGGGCCCAGGAGATGCCCATGGCGAGCTGGCACTGGGAGGAGACGGGGACGCAGATCGGCAGGTCGTTCAGCCCTTTGGGGGGTGTGGCGCCGATTTCGTGGCCGCCCCACCAGAGCATGATGGTGGACATGGGCCAGCCGCGATAGAGCATGGCAGCGGTTTCGCGGAAGGCGGGGACGAACCAGTCGTTGTTGTTGATGCAGTAGGCGAAGCCGAGCGAGGCGGCTTCCTGGCCCTTGGTGGGGCCGTAGGTGCCGATGCGTCCCTGGCGCTGGAGCATGAAGCAGCGTTCGTCGAAGAGGCGGCTGCTGAGCATGGTTTTGTAGAGGCCGAGCAGGTCTTCGTCGGGCAGCTTTGGTTCGAGCTTTTTGTCGACCGTGCCGTCGGGGCTGAGGATGCGGATCGACTCGACCTTTTGAGCGATGGTCATCGTTTCGCGTGGCACGGGTGGTCCTCGTGTATGGGGGCACGATCGACGTGCGCGGGAAATCGCGATGAGCCGCACGCCTGTGTTGATGTACCGCCTGGGTCGTGAATCTTAGGGGAGGGGCGCGGGGGCTGCCAAGGCGAGGTGGCGGGGTGTCGTCGTACCATACGTGCAAGGCTCGGCCTTGCGCGGCGGGTAATCGTCGCGGGTGGAGGGGAGAGGAACCAGCGGGAGCCGAGGTCAACGGTTGGTCGGCCGGCACGGCCGCCGGCCGCTATGGGGCGCGATGCTGGTGGTCGATACGCGGGAGCGCTACGGTGTTAAACTTTCCGATAGGACACACAGGAACTGTCGCCCCCCCCCGGAGATCACACGATGAAGATTCTCATCGTCGACAAATTTGAGCAGAACGGCATTGATCGGCTGCGCGGTCTGGCCAAGGAACTGGCCTATGAGACGGGCTTGAAGGACGCGGCGCTGGCCGAGCGCGTGGCGGCGTTTGACCCGAATATTTTGATCGTTCGCAGCACGAAAGTGACCAAGCCGGTGATCCAGGCGGGCAAGGCGCTGCAGATGATCCTGCGGGCCGGGTCGGGCTATGACAACATCGATGTGGCGACGGCCAGCGAACGCGGCGTGAGCGTTGCGAATTGTCCGGGGATGAACGCGGTCGCGGTGGCTGAGCTGACGATGGGGCTGCTGATCAGCATGGATCGCTCGATCCCGGACAATGTGATTGATTTTCGGGCGCGGAAGTGGAACAAGAAGAAGTATGCGGCGGCGGCGCTGGGGCTGAAGGGGCGGACGCTGGGCATTATCGGGGCGGGGCGGATCGGCTCGGAAGTGGCGCGGCGGGCGGCGGCGTTTGAGATGAAGGTGCTGTACACGCATCTGGGCCGCTCGCGCGGGTTGGTGGATTATCCGCAGTGTCGCCGGACGGAGATGGAGGAGCTGTTGCGCGAGAGCGACGCGGTGACGATTCACGTGCCGGGCGGGGAGAGCACGAAGGCGTTGCTGGATGCGCGGTCGCTGGCGCTGATGAAGCCCAGCGCGGTGATCATTAACACGTCGCGGGCGGGGGTTGTGGACGAGGCGGCGCTGGCCGATGCGCTGCGCAATAAGAAGCTGCGGGCCGCGGCGCTCGATGTTTTTCATGGCGAGCCGGCGGGCGATGTGCCGTCGTTTGAGTCGAATCTGATTGACGTGCCGAATTTGTATGTGACGCACCATATCGGCGCTTCGACGGAAGAGGCGCAGCAGGCGGTGGCGGATGAGACGGTGCGGATCGTGGCGGAGTTCAAGGCGACCAATCGCGTATTGAACTGCGTGAATCTGAGCGATTCGCCGCCGCAGTCGCTGCTGGTGGTGAAGTTCCGCAACAAGCCGGGCGGGCTGGCGCATGTTTTCAATCTGTTGGCGGGCGCGAGCATCAACGTGGAGGAGATGGACCACGTGATTTTTGACGGCGGGAAGACGGCGGTGGCGCACATTCGCGTTTCGCCGGGGCCGGACGGTGCGGTGATTGAGCGGATTCGGACGGGGCATGAGAACATTCTGGGTGTGGAGCTGATGGCGGGGTGATATGCCGGTCAATCGGAGCGTGGTGCGCTTCGAGCGGTTAGCGCGTCGCGATGCAGCAGCGCACGGTCGCGTGGGAGCGGTGGTCTTGTTGCGCGAGGCAGGCGAGGAAGGCGTCTCGCACGGCGGGAAACTCCGCACCGCAGTGTTGCTGCAAGAGCAGCATGCGATCGAAGCGGCGGCGCCAGCCCGCGATGACGTCGGCGCGGAGCGGTCCGGAGGCGGAGAATTCGGCGTCGGGAACTACAAAATCGTGAAGCGGCGTGAAGCCGGCTTCCTGCAACTGGGCGGTCAGTTTGCGGCCCATGCAGAAGTCGTAGCGGCGTGCGGCCAGCGATTCGTTCACATATGCCGAGAGTAACTCGCGCGCTCGGGTCGGAATGGGCTCGTGGCCGAAGAGGTCGTCGATTTCCACCAGCGCCACCCATCCGCCGGGTTTGAGCCAGCGGGTCCAATCGCGCACAGCGTCGGCCAAGGATGGGAAGTATGCCGCCACGAAGCCGCCCCAGATGCCATCGACGTTGCGGTCGAGTTCGAGCGGGAGCCGCAGATCGGCGATGCGGAACTGGGCGTTGGGAATGCAGCGGGCCTGCGCCGCGGCGGTCAATTCGGGGCTGATGTCGAGGCCGATGACGCGAGCGCCGCGGGCGGCGAGGTCGGCGGCGTTGTCGCCGACGCCGCTGCCAAGGTCGAGCACGAGGGCATTTTGTAGAGGGGGCAGTCGATCGAAGATGAGCGGCCAGCTCCGCCAGGCACGCTGTTGCTGATATTCGTCGATGATCGACATGGCGTTGCGAGTTTGGGGGGGCTCCGATCCTGCGTCAATGGAGTCATTCGCCTGTTCGGCGTTCGCGCCGGGATTTGCTAGTCTGCCCGGCATGCCGCTTCGCGATCGATTGATTTTGCTGGCGTGTTCGCTGCTGGTGCTTGCGCCGG
>JALHOX010000118.1:0-1470 GCA_022842805.1 Phycisphaerae bacterium
GCGCGATCAGCGCCGATCGCAGGGCCGCGCTCAGGTTCTGCTGACCGAGCGTCGAGCCGATCACGCGCTCGCTCAGCGGCGTGTCCTTCAACCGCGCCGGCAACGCGCCCGCCTGCATCGTCTGCACCAGGTAGTTCACCTTGTCGATGCTGAAATCGCCCGTGATTTCGCCCACACGGCCGATGCGGCTGCGAATCGTCGCGTGCGAATAGGCCACGTTGTCGACGAAGATCGCCAGTTGGTTGTTGATATTGCGGCCCGTCAGCTCGCCGAAAAGACCGGCGCCCGCGGAGTCAAACTCAAACACCACGTTGGGCCGACCCGTGTTGTCGCGGCTGACGCCGGCGTGCGCCAGGCTCCACGGCCGCTGCGGATCATGCAGCAAGATGCCCGCTTCTTCGTTTGACGCGAGCACATAGAAATCGTCGTTCACCTTCTCCGACACGAGACCGCGATATTCGCGCGGGTTAAAGGTGCGCAGCTCCTCGGGGCGGTTCAGATCGAAAAACGCGACCGGGTTGTCCACCTTGAACCACGCGTCACGATCGCCGGCCTTGGGCCGCGGGCCTTCCTCGGCGAGCTGTCGGCGAAGATTCTCGAACTCCGCCTGACGCTCGGGCGCGGGGATGGTCAGGATGCGAAACTCGAGCACGCCGGCGCCCTTCAGCAAACGCTGCAAGTCGGCCGGACCGTCGAGCTTGGCCTTGTTCTTCGACCATCTGTCGTAGGTTTTCACGACTTCGTCGATTTTGGCGGCCAGCTCGGGGAAATCTTCCTTGGTCGATTTCAGCAGGTTCTTGCGCATCTGCGAGGTGCTGTCCATCGCCAGCAAATCGTTAAAACGCGTCGCGTTCAGGTTCGCCTGCAGCGCCTCGCTGACGGCGTCTTCCAGAAGCTCCTGCGCATCCTGCAACTTCAGCGCCAACTCTTCGGCCGCCGGACCGCTGGCCGGCGCGCTCTGCGCCGCCACTTCCGCCCGAACCGCCTGATACGCGTCGTAGCGCTTGGCGGCGGTCTCGAGCAGCGCCTTGCGCTTCTCGGTGCCGGCCGACAGCTTCTCAATCGCGGCGGCCCGTTCGTCGCCCGTCAGTTGCAGCGCCACCTCGATGCGGCCGCGGGTCGGCACCATCGAGAAGAGCGCGTCGGTCGCGTCGACCACTTCCTGCTGCCGTTGCTTGGCGTCGGGCGGAGGCAGCGGCATCTGCACTTCGATGCGGTTTTCGCCATGCACGCGCCAGGTCAGGTCATAGATGCCGTCCGGGTCGACGCGCTTGGCCAACAGCGTGCGCATGTTCTCGGCCAGGCCGGTCTTGTCGCTGATGCCCTCGTCGTTGATCTCGAAGATCATGGCGACGCCGCCTTCGATGTCCTGTCCGCCGCGCAGGTTCAGGCCAAACTTGCCTGTCTCGCGGTCATAGCGCACCAGCACGATGCAGGCGACGACGAAGACGCCCAGCACCAGCAGTGCCT
>JALHOX010000118.1:1480-11014 GCA_022842805.1 Phycisphaerae bacterium
TTTGCATGAGGTTCTTTTCAGTCATGAGCCTTTTCTCTCGTTGCGAGGTCGTGAGGCCGACGGAGCGCCACAAGCGGCGAGCCGCCGACAGGTTTCATTCAGCGCCGCGCGCTCCGAACAATTCGATGCGCCGGCGAGGCTGATTTCGTTGGGTTGATGGGGTTGCTGAGGCGAGGCGCGAACTGCGCCGCGGTCTAACAGACAGGCGGGGCGACCGGTCGCAGCGTCAATCCGATCGAGGGATCGCGCGGCGTCTCGGTCCGCTGCGGCGTCAGGGCGCGACGAATCCGGCAGGTGCTCTCGTGCGGCAAACGGTGCCAGCCCGCTGCCTGCAGCCCGGCCGCGCCATCGCGCGAGTCGCTCGAATGAGAAATCGAGAATCGCCCGCCCGAAGCGGACATCGCCGCGAAGGGCAGCGGCTGAGATTGCAATCCGCCGCTCGAGCTCGACTCGTGATCGCACGTTTTGCCAGCGTCGCGAGCCGTGCGGCATTTCTCGCAGATCTGTTTGCTCTGGGGCGCTCCGCCGGGCTCTTCGCCGCGCTCACGGCTGCTCGAAGCCGCGACAATTCGCGGCAGATCGCCAAACGCGCGCACGTCCGCCGCGAGCAGCGAGAGAATCGCCACGCAGCCGCTGATGGCCCAAATCTTGTTGTGCCGCACCTTCATCACGCGTCCGGAAATGGTAGTCGCTCTGCGATGACCGGGGAAATCGGGCGAAATCGCCTGAATCCGGGCCTCGATCGGCCCGCGCCCCCTGCCCGATCCATCACGATGCCGCGCTGGGCCCCGCGCCGGCGATCGATTTCGCTAAAAGGGCCCACTCCGTCCCCGAATGCTCCCAGCCGTCGGTCACGATCGCCCGCCGCCCGACTTCGACAAACCCGCAGCGCTCATACAACCGCCGAGCGCCTTCATTGGCGTTCGAGAGAATCAGGCTCAGGCGCGGGCAGCGTGCGCGACGGGCGCGCGTCTCCGCCATGCTTAGCAGCGAAGTCGCCAGCCCACGACCGCGAAACCCGGGAAAAGTCGCCAGAATGTTGATGTACCAACTATCAGCCACCAATCGTTGCAGATCAACGAGAGGTACGAGCATCGACGGCAGCGGCCCGTCGGGTGGCGGCGGCGATTCGGCCAGCGGGCAGCCGAACAGGCACGCCGCAACGCGCCCATCCACTTCCGCGACGATCGTATTCTGAAATGCGAACCCGCCCAGACCGAGCCGAGCCCGCTCGCGACCCACGTCCCACGCGCTCTGCCCCGGCCGCGCCGACTTGGCCCACAAGTGCAGCGGCATGCCGTCGCCGGCGATATTCACCAGTTCCGCCATCGCGTCGGCATCGGCGGCAGTGGCGGTGCGGAACTGTGGCGATGGCACCGACATATCTCGGGACTCCGACAATCGACAGCGCGGAAATCGCGCGGGGCAGCACCCATGAGCGTATCAAATTCGCGATTTCTCGGTCGGGGGTGAGCCCGTTATCGGTCAGCAGCGGCGATGCGCCGCCAGAAACGCGTCGTTTATCGGTCGCCCGAATTGCGACGAAGAATGCCCGGATTCATCCATTGATTCGCAATGCCTGCCCCCTCTATTGTCAGTCCCTAGCGCAGCATCGGTTGGTTGCTGCAATCGTCTAAGGAAGCCGAGAGGAGACCCCGTCCCATGTCCAAAATGATGAAGCGATTGTCCATCGCCGCCATACTGGCGGGGGCAATCGGCAGCGGCACAGCAAATGCCGCACTGTTCAGCTTTTCGAGAATCACGAACAACGGCGCACAGAATCTCGCGTCGCAGTTCCTCATCGACGTGCAGTCGGTGAATGCAACCACGGTGAATTTCATCGTCAGCAACACCGGCCCGCTGGCGTCGAGCATCGCCGCGGTTTATTTCGACGATCGACTGAACTCGCTGCTCAACGATCTGATCTCGCTCGCGCCGAGCGCCGGCGTGAATTTCTCGGAGGGCGGCTCGCCGCCCAATCTGCCGGGCGGCAACCCCGTGAACTTCGACGATGATTTCCGGGCGACATCAAACGGCCCGATCATCAACGGCATCAATCCGAACGAGTCACTGGGCATCCGCTTTTCGCTGTTTAACGGCGTGACCTTCGCCAATGTCATCAGCGCGATGAACAACGGCGATCTGCGTCTGGGCATCCACGTGCAGGCGCTGCCCGACGGCCAGAGCGATTCGTTCGTCTCTTCCGAGCCGATTCCGTCGCCCACCGCCAGCATGCTCGGCCTGATGGGCCTGGCGCTGACCGGCGTGATGCGTCGGCGATAAGTTCGAGCAGATTGCGTTCAAACATCCGGCGGCAGCCGGCAGCGATCTTCGCTGCCGACTGCCGCTTGCGTTTTGTACGACGGTTGCGGGCCTTCGAACGCCGATGCAGCCGTGCTTCGATATACTGCCAACCCAATCGAGCAGGATCGTTTAGGGCAGGCTCCTGACGGACCGTGCGGATCGAGTTTTTCGGAAGTGGGAACCTGAGAGGTTCGCACTACGGACCCTACCTGTGTGTCCGCGCGGCGGATGGAAGACGAGGCTGAGCAATGAGCGGCGGGTATCCGTTCGCGGAGATCGAACCACGCTGGCAAGGCGTCTGGCAGAGTCAGCGCACGTTTGCCGCTGTGAACCCCGGGCAGCCGGGCGGCGATAAGCCGAAGTATTACGTCCTCGACTTTTTCCCCTATCCCTCAGGCGCGGGCCTGCATGTGGGCCATCCGCTGGGCTACATCGCCACCGACATCATCGCCCGCTATCGGCGCATGTGCGGCTACAACGTGCTCCACCCGATGGGCTGGGACGCCTTCGGATTGCCCGCCGAGCAATACGCGATCGAAACCGGCGTCCACCCGGCGATCACCACGCAGAAAAACATCGACACGTATAAGCGTCAGTTGCGAATGATCGGGCTGGCGTACGACTGGGATCGCGAGATCGCGACCTGCACGCCCGACTATTACCGCTGGACGCAGTGGATCTTCCTGCAGCTCTTCAACGCCTGGTACGACCCCGCGCTGCGCTGGACCGACCCGCTCGGTCGCGAGGTCATCGGCCGCGCCCGGCACATCCGCGAACTGCCGATCCCCGCCGAAGTCTCAGCGGGCGGCGAGCGAGCGATCGAGGACTATCGCTCGAAGCATCGGCTGGCGTTTTTGGCGGAGGTGCCGGTGAACTGGTGCCCGGCGCTGGGCACGGTGCTGGCGAACGAAGAGGTAACGGCCGACGGCAAGAGCGAACGCGGCAACCATCCCGTTTATCGCCGCCCGATGAAGCAGTGGATGCTGCGAATCACGGCATATTGCGATCGGCTGCTGAGCGATCTGGAACCGCTCGATTGGCCCGAGCCGATCAAGCTGATGCAGCGCAACTGGATCGGGCGCAGCGAGGGGGCGTACGTCGATTTTCAGTTGGCGAGCCCGACTGCGAGCGGCGATGCCGTCTCGATGTCGGCTGGATTGGCACAGTCGATCCGCGACTGGTTTTCGCCGGAGAATTCGATTCGCGTCTTCACGACGCGGCCCGACACGCTCTTCGGCGCGACCTATGTCGTACTCGCGCCCGAGCATGCGCTGGTGGCCAAGATCGTGTCCAGCGATCGTCGCGCGGCGGTCGACAAGTACGTCGCGCAAGCCAAGGAAAAGAGCGATCTCGATCGCACCGCCGACTCAAAGGTGAAGACCGGCGAATTCACCGGCGCCTACGCGATCAACCCGGTCAACGGCCAGCGCGTGCCCATCTGGATCGCGGACTATGTGCTCGCCGGCTATGGCACCGGCGCGATCATGGCCGTGCCTGCCCATGACACGCGCGACCTCGAATTCGCGCAGGCTTTCAAGCTGCCCGTCGTGCAGGTCGTGCAGCCGCCCGCGGGCGTCGAGTGGCGCGGCTTCGTCGATGACGGCGTGGCGATGAATTCGCCGGCCGCGGCGAGCGATCCGGCGTACGCGGCGTTCACGATCAACGGACTACCGACGCCCGAAGCGAAGCGAAAAATCACCGCGGCTCTGGAGCAGGCGGGCCTCGGCAAAGGCACCGTCCAGTACAAGCTGCGCGACTGGCTCTTCTCGCGGCAACGCTATTGGGGCGAGCCCTTTCCGATCGCCCATCGGCCCGATGGGCGCGTGGTCGATGTGCCCGAGTCGGCGCTGCCCGTGGCGCTGCCGGAGATGGCCGATTTTCGCCCGACCGCTAGCGACGATCCGAACGCCGAGCCGGCGACGCCGCTGTCGCGCTCCGGCGAGTGGACGATGGTCGAGCTGGAGGGCGTGCGCTGTCGGCGTGAGCTGAACACGATGCCGCAGTGGGCCGGCTCCTGCTGGTATTACCTGCGCTTCATCGATCCGAAGAACGATCGCGCGTTTGTCGATGGGCAGGCCGAGCGCTATTGGATGCGCGGGCCGGGCGCGTCGAGCGAAAAGCCCCGCATCGGCGGCGTCGATCTCTACATGGGCGGCGCCGAACACGCCGTGCTGCACCTGCTCTACGCCCGCTTCTGGCATAAGGCGCTCTTCGACCTCGGCCACGTCAGCACGCCGGAGCCGTTTCATAAGCTCTTTAATCAAGGCATGATCGGGGCGGCGTCCTATCGCGATGAGCGCGGAACGTATGTGCCCGCGAGCGAGGTCGTCGAGGGCGTCGAACAATCGATGCAACACCCCGACGCCGACGAAACGGATCAGGAAGCGCTGCGGGCGGCGATCGCGAGCGGGCTGGGAATGACCGAGGCGAAGCGCGTCTCGCGCCTGCGCGTCCGCACGAGGTTTTCCTATCACGGCGCGCCGGTGTTTCAGGCTTTCGAGAAGATGAGCAAGAGCCTGAAGAACGTCGTCAACCCCGACGAAATCGTCACCTCATATGGCGCCGACACGCTGCGGCTCTACGAGATGTACATGGGCCCGCTCGAAAAGAGCAAGCCGTGGAATACGAATGACATCATCGGCGTGAACCGCTTCTTGCAGCGCGTCTGGCGTTTGGTCGTTGATGAGCCGGACGAAGAGCGAAGCGAAGGCGCGCCGCGCGCCTGGACGCTCGCCGGACGCATCAGCGACGCAGACGATCCGGCGCTCGAAAAGCTGCTGCATAAGACGATTCAGAAGGTGACCGACGACTATGAGCGCTTCTCGTTTAACACGGCGATCGCGCATCTGATCGTCTGGTCGAACGAGGCGCAGAAGAGCGCCGCGGTCGGCCGGAGTCAGGTGATGCGGTTTTTGCGGCTGCTGGCGCCGATGGCCCCGCACATCAGCGAAGAGCTTTGGTCGCGGCTCGGGCAAGGTCAATCGATCGCGCTCGCCTCATGGCCGCAATACGACGCGGCACTGACGCGCGACGACACGGTCGAGGTGGCGGTGCAGGTGAACGGCAAGGTGCGCGGCCGCATTCAGGCCCCGGCCGACGCCGACGAAGCGACGCTCCGCAACCTCGCCAACGAAGACGAGAACATCCGCCGCGCGATCGAGGGCAAGCCGATTCGCAAGGCGATCGTCGTGCCCAATCGGCTGCTCAATTTGATCGTGTGACTCAGCGCGTCGCGGCGGCCCGCGCCTGTCGCGACGCGATCCACTCCTTCACGCGCGTCTCGAGAATATCCAGCGGCAGGCATCCCTCTTCGAGGATGCAATCGTGGAAGCCGCGCAAATCGAACTTCGCCCCCAGTTCCTTCTCCGCCAGCGTCCGCAGCTCGCGAATTTTCAACTCGCCGATCTTGTACGCCGTCGCCTGTCCGGGCCACGAAATGTATCGATCCACCTCGGCGTTGATGTTCAGCTCGCTCAGGGCCGAGTTATCGAGCATGAACTTCACCGCCTGCTCGCGCGACCAGCCTAGCGCGTGAATGCCGGGGTCGACCACCAGCCGGCACGCCCGCCACATCTCATAGGTCAGCCGGCCGAAATCGTCATACGGGTCGGCGTACAGCCCCATCTCGATGCCCAGCCGCTCGCTATACAGCCCCCAGCCTTCGCCGAACGCGGTGATCCAGTATTCCTTGCGAAACTCCGGCACACCGGTCATCTCCTGCGCGAGCGCCACCTGATGATGATGTCCCGGCACAGCCTCGTGAATCGCGAGCGACTTCATCTCGTAGCGCGGCCGCTGATCGAGCTTGTAGGTGTTGCAATAGAAATAGCCCGGCTCGGCGTTGCGAATATCGCCCTGCTGGTAATAGGCCGTCGTCTGCGACGGGGCCATGAACGCGGGGATCTCGCGCACGCCATAGGGCAGCCGCGGCAGCTTGCCGAAAAGACGCGGCATATGCGCATCGATCTGCTTGCAGATGTCGCGATACTCGGCGACGAGGGCGGCGGGCGTCGCGTGATAAAAGCGCGGATCGGTGCGCAGATAGGTCACGAACGCCGCGAACAGCGCCGCGTCATCGAGCTTCGCGGCCTCCGGCTTCTTCTGCAGGAAATCGCACTTGCGAATCACCTGCATCATCTCGGCCCGAATGCGGGCCACTTCGCTCAGCCCGATCTCGTGAATCTGCTTGGCCGTCAGGTTGGTCGTCGTCATCACGCGCAGACGATGGGCATATAGCTCGGCCCCGCGCGGCAGATCGATGGCCGCGATCGAGCTGCGGCTCTTGGGCACATATTCGTCGCGAACATAAGCCTCCAACTCCGCCAGCGCCGCGCGGACAGCCGGCAGCGACTTTTCTTCGAAGCGCTTGCGAATCGCGGCGGCTTTCGCGTCGTCGCCGACCGCCGCCGAAAGCCGCGCCATCGGCTCGGCCAGCGCCGCGAGACCGCCCTCCGCCGTCAGCCGGGCCAATTGCTGCGGCACATCCTGCAACACCACTTGCGGCGGTGTGAGTCCGAGCTTCAGCCCTTCGCGCAGCCGGGCCAGGTTTTCCTGCACCTTGCGCGGCGTCGCCTCGAGCCGCGCGAGGTAATTCTCAAAGTCGGCCGCCGATTGAAAGCGGACGCGCTCGTTGAGCTGCGCGATCTCCTGATGCGGCCCGTCGCGGCTGCCGATCGGCATCAGGTAGGTGCGAAACTCATGTCCGCCGATGGCGTCGCTCAGCAGCCGCTCAAACAGCGCCCGATTGAGCCGATCCGCGGGCGTCAGCTCGGCGGCGTTGATCGCTTGCAGCCGCGCGAGAAACGCCTGCCGCTCCGCGTGTCGTCGCTCGATCGACTCGATGCTCTCGTCGTCGAGCCGGTCGGCCTGCGAATAGTCGCCCTGCCGCATGGCGGTCTCAGGCGACTCGCGCAGGCCCCATTGATGGTGATCGTCGAAGAGCTTGTAGAGATCGTCTTTCGCACCGGCCAGCGCGGGCGCGCTCGCGGCGGCGAGGCACTGGACCAAGAGCGCGAACGCGGCCGCACGACGGGAGGAGCGTTGTGGTTTCATGGGTGGAAATCGTAGCGTGGGCGGCGGGGTGGGCGGATTTCATCCGCCTCTTCCATTCGCCGCCTCGGGGGCCGTCGTCGGCTTCGACGGGCTAAGAGGCGGGTGGAACCCGCCCTACACGCTCCGCTACCAGTAACATCCGTGTTGAATGCTCAGCTCTGCGACCAGCGATCGGCTTTGCAGCGAACTCGAGCGCGGGTTCCGATTCGCGGGGATCGCGGCGCTCCTGCTGTTGGTTGCGGTCGGGATTGCCCTGCTGCTCCCGGTTGACCCCGGCGAGGCTACCCTCGGGCTTGTTTGGCTGATTCTGCTCGGATTGTCGCTTGCCACCGCGTTTCGCGCGATCATCGCGCCGCAATGGTGGACGTTTGTCCTGGTCTCGGCGGCGATGAACAGCTGCGCGTTTATGGTGGGAATGGCGGTTTGCACCGCGATGGCTGGCATCGAGTCGCTGCGGGCGGATCGGTTCGGCGCGGAGTTTTCGCAGCTGCTGATCATGTATGTGGCGATGGTCGGCGGCAGCGCGATGATCCGCGTGCTTGGCGGCCGCCGCCCGCCCCGCTGATCGGGCCGGTATCAGGCCGGATTTCATTCGCCTCTTCCATTCGCCGGCTCGAGGGCCGTCGTCGGCTTCGATGAGCCACGAGGCGAATGGAACCCGCGCTACGCGGCTTGCCCTGCAGCCCGGGAACTCGCGGGCGGCTGTGTTCGTCGAACGGCGTGCCAAACGGAGGATCATCAGCCCATGCCGACCATGCTGATTTTTGCGGTATTGATTGCAATGAGCTTGGGGGCGCCCGCGCCTGCGGCGTCGTCCGCCCCAGCGTCCGTCGCGTCTCCCGCCTCTCAGCCTTCGGGAACAGCGCAGCCTCCGCCGGTTGTGCCGCCCTTCGTTCCGCCGGAGGTCGCCGCGTGCGACGAATGCGACCGCATCACGCGCGACTGGCAAATCGAGGCCACGGCGTTCGCGCGGCCGCTGGGGGAGTTTGAGTTCAAGGATGCGCCGCTGGAGCGGGTGCTGGAGGAGCTTGCGCGACGGGCGGGGTTGCCGCTGGTGGCGAATTGGGCTGATCTTGAGAAAAACGGCATTGCGCGGACGCGACCGTTCAGCTTCCATCGGAACGACGTGGCGATTGCGGTGGTGGCGGAGCAAATCGAACGAGCCGACGAGACGCGAACGCGGTTTCAGGTGCGCGGGGGAGAGTTGCACTTCGCCACTACGGAACGGTTAGACGCTCATGCCGCGACGTGTACCTATGACGTAGGTTGGCTAATTGACGCGCTGGACGCCGAGGTCGGGCGTAGCGGCATCGCCGGATTGGATGGCGGGCACGGCAAACTCGCGCTTGACTCACAACCGGCAGAAACCGCAGGCGGGTCGGCAGGACGTCTTTTCTATCCGCAGCACATTTATGGGCCCGAAACTCCCGCGCTACGTATTGGTAGGACTGTGGTGGGCCATGTGTCGCCCGACGAATGGCATGAGAATGGCGGCACGGGGCGGGCTGAAGTCATGAACCGTATGCTCATCGCCACGTGTTCGATTCACACTCACCGCGAAATTCGCCGTCTGCTCGAACGAATGCGCGTCAGCAGCTCGTGTTCCCCCTGCGAGCAATTCGATCGCGACTGGGCCATGGAACAGGCGGCGATGAGTCGACCGATCGAGCCGCTGAACTTCAACTTCGCGCCGCTGAAGCAGGTCCTGGGCCGGTTGGCCCGCGCCGCCGAGCTTCCGCTGCTCGTGAACTGGGAAGCTCTTTGCCCCGAGACGCCGATCCGCCTGGAGCTGCCGACCGGGACAGTCGGCGTCGCGCTGCAGGCCGTGCTCGACGCGACGCCGGAGGCGGCCGGGTTTGAAGTATGTGACGGCGTTTTGCTGGTCGATGAGCCCGATCGTTTCAAGCGGCGGAACGTGGTCTGCACATACGACATCGGCTGGCTGCTGGATGTGATCGAACGGGAGCAGCACCGCGTCTATGGCCCGCTTCCGACCACCGATCCGCAAGCCCTATGGGAGGACTACGCGAATCGGGTTGACGTCGTGCAGCGCTGCATTGAGGGCTGCGTGACCGCTGACGCATGGGACTCAAACGGCGGCGCCGCGACCATGCGACCGATCGCGCGCACGATCGTCGTCAGCGGTCCGGTTCGAACCCATCGTGAGCTGCGCCGCCT
>JALHOX010000119.1 GCA_022842805.1 Phycisphaerae bacterium
GGGGCAAAAACGACGGGGCTGGGGGGGGGGCTGATCCACGAAGCCGCCGCGCCGCGCTGCGACGTGTGGTGGTCGAGCGAAGTCTTCGGCACGATCGAACTCGCCCGCGCAGGCGTGCTTTCGCCCTACGAAAGCCCGGCGGCGGCCGATATTCCGCGCGAATGGAAGGATGCGCAGCAGCGGTGGACGGGCGTCGCGGCGCGGCTGCGCGTGATTGCCTATGACCCGAAACGAATCGTCGCGAGCGAGTTGCCGCAGAGCTGGCTCGATACGACGCCGATCGTCGCGCTCGCGGCGAGGGAGCTGCCGCTGGCGATCGCGAATCCGCAATTCGGCACGACCCGCGGACACATCGCAGCGCTATGGGCCTTTGGTGGCGAGGAGACCGCCCGAAAACTTGTGCAGGTTTTGCGCGAACAGCGGGCGATCATCGCGGACGGCAACAGCCACGCCATTCGGCTGGTGGACCAGGGCGGGGCGGCGTGGTGCTGGACGGATACAGATGACTATGTGGCCGCGAAGACGCGCGGCGCGGCGCTCGAGATGTTGGTTCCGACGATCCGTGTCGATGGACCGCCGATGGCGATCCCTTGCAGCGTGGCGCTGGTGCGAGGCGCTCGGCACGAGGCGAACGCCAAGAAGCTGATCGACTTTCTCGTCAGCGCCGCGGCGGAGGAGGCGCTGGCTAAGAGCGATTCGGCCAATATTCCGGTTCGCGCGGCGCTGCGCGAGCGCCTCTCATCGCCGTTCAAAGTCGCGCCACAGCCGCTCGATTGGGATCGCGTCGCCGATGCGATGTCGACGGCGATGAAGTGTGCGCAGGAAGAGTTGCTCCGATAGCGCGGGCGGTGTGACTCGTGTTGGGCGGTCGGCGCCACGCCACCCGACCGCGAATCCCGTCTGCATTCCGCATTCTGCATTCTTCATTCTGCATTCGCTTTCGCCTTCCGCTTCGGCGACAGCGTGATCACGCCGACTCCCAGCAGAATCACCGCGATCGCGATGGCGGTTCGCGCGGTCAGTTGCGTCTCGTGCACCATCCAGCCGAGGAAGACGGCGACGGCGGGGTTCACGAAGGCGTAGGTCGAGACGACGGTGGGCGATACGTTTTTCAGGAGCCAGCCGTAGGCGGTGAAGCCGATCAGCGAGCCGAAGGTGATCAGATAGAGCAATGCGCCGACGCTGCGCGGCGTGAAGTGTTTCGCGTCGAGCGCTGCAAACTCGCCCAACAGCAGGCCGACGACGACCAGCGCCGCGCCGCCGCAGAGCATCTGCATGCCGGTGGAGAGGATGGCGGATTTCGGCAGTTGAGCGCGGCGGGAATAGAGCGAGCCGCCGGCCCAGAAAAAGCAGGCGAAGAGCAGGGCGATCGCGCCGCCGCCGTGGACGCTTTCGACGCCGGCCCCCGCCGCAGCGGCGGCAAATGGATTGATCAGCAGCACGACGCCGGAGAGGCCGACGCAGATGCCGAAGATGGTGGCCAGGGTTGGCGGCGCTCCGCCAAAGATGCCCCATTCCAGGCCGACGAACCAGAGCGGCACGGTGGCGACAAGCACCGCGGCGACGCCAGAGGAGACGTGCTTTTCGGCCCAACAGACGAGGCCGTTTCCGCCGAGCAGCAGCAAGACGCCGACGATCGCGGCGGAGCGCCACTGCGGCCAGGCGATCGGCTCACCGCCGCGGAGGCGGGCGGCGAGGAAGAGGATGATGCCGGAGATCAGAAATCGGGCGCCCGCCATCGAGAGCGGCGGCAGGGCCTCGACGGCGTACTTGATCGCCAGATAGGTGCTGCCCCAGATGACGTAGATACTGAACAGCGCCGTCGCGATCAGCCACAAGGGGGCCGGGCTGCGCTGTTGCGCGAGCGCGGCGTCGGCCGGCGCGGCGTTTTTCGGCGTTTGGTCGGCGGAGCGCGAGATGGCCGGCGCATCGCTTGGGCGCTCGGACGGCGCGGCGCTGGCGCTGTCGACCGGATGACGCAGTGAGGATGGGGGAGGCGGAATGGCGGCGGTCGCCGCGCGCGGAGCGTCTGGCATCGTTGTGCTCATCTTTGCTATGGGTGCATCCGGCGGATCATCGCCGAATTGCCGCGAGCGGGCGGAGTGGGCCGCTCGCCGGAGTATGTCAGACGGCGCTCGCGGGGGCGAGTTTAGCACGCTGAATACCGGAGCTTACGCTTGCGCGGTCTTCGGGTTCGCGCGGGGCGGATTGCCGGACAAATTCGCGAAAGGGCGGTCTGGGAGGAGGCGTGGGGCGTGCCGGGGCTTGGGCGCGGCGCGGCGGCCGAAGCGATCGCGCGGGGGCGGCAGCGGTCGATGAACGCGAGCCCGGCGGTATACTGCCCCCCGTTGAAACGAAAATCGCCGGCTTTTCCCAAGAGCCGGCGATCGCTCGATTGACGAAAACCGACGGGGCGTAGCTCAGCCCGGCTAGAGCGCCTGGTTTGGGACCAGGAGGTCGCAGGTTCGAATCCTGTCGCCCCGATTTCTCATGTCAGATTACATCGAACCTGGGGCCGCAACGGCATGCGGATGCTGGTGCGGCCATGACCACCGGCAAACCGCGGCGCCAGAAGGGGATGTGAGCGCTGGCCAGTTTCGGGCGGGGCAAGGCTGACTCAACAGGCTGGCCTTCAAACTAAAGGAACCCCGAGCATGTCGAACCGATTCGTCCATCCGTTGCGAGTATACGCACCGGCGGTTGTCATCTTTACGATTGGGAATGTGGGGATCGCCGCGAGCGCATCGCCTCCCGGCACTCAACCGACCGACGTAAAGCGATGCAAAATTGGCGACTTAGGCCGCAGCGCGACTTGGACGCGCACCGGATTCGGGCAACATGTTCAGGTTCTCAGCCTCACGGGCGGGCGGGGCATCGTTGTTGCGGCTGGCAATGTTGCCGAGTTGCTGGACGTTAGCACGGGCGAATCGCTCTCTTCAGCTGAAGTCCCGAAGCGGATTGTGAGCATTTCGGGCTGGCAGGAGGGCCTTCTGGCTGTGGCCAATGATGGCAACGCCTACCTTTACAAAGAGACAAACCAACGTCGGCTCGAACTCGTAACGACGGTCGCGCTGCCAGGGATAACCGCCACGGTGAGTCCGGATGGAAAACATCTTTTCGTGGGTGTACCCGATTCTAAGGCGCACCGCGCTCAGCGATGGGCCGTTGAAAACGCACAGCCCGATATCACCTATACGGTCCCGCGTCGTGCCGAGCTCGGGTGCGTAGGATCGCTCGCGGTTTCTAACGATGGTCGCTTCCTGGCGGTTTCGACACCGCCGCGCACATGCATATTTGCCGCACAATCCGGCGAGTTGCTGCGCTGCACCGAAGTCTTGCGATTTGCCGAAGAGGTGTCGTTTTCCGCGGATTCATCGACAGCGGCGACGTTGTCGGAGCAGAAGGCGGTCGTATTACGCGCGTCGAGCGGCGAGGTAATTGCGGAGTTGGACCACTCGCCGTTCGTGCTCACACCGGGTGATCAATTGCGCCGTTGTCGCTTGAGCACTGACGGGTCCATGGCGATCACGGCTGCGCAGAGCGGCTGCGTGTTTATCTGGTCCGCGAAAAGTGCGACGGTAAAGCTCATCGTAAGTACGGGCGAAGACTGCATCGCAGATCCGAAGGGTGTGCCACCGCCGGTCGTTTGCTTTTCTGGAGAGGATGCTGTCGTCATATACTCGCCTGCAGCGGAGACTTTGTATTGCGTGCCATTGCGACGGATTTGGGCGGACTAGAACGCGCGAGTCGAGTCATCGAGCCAACGTGAACGCATCCGGCTCTTCAACCGTCGGGTCGATGACCCGACCTACCGAAGGAAGCGCTCGATCGCGCGGGCAAACCGCTCCGCCGCGAGGGGGTGCTGGGCCAGGAACATGAGCGGCTCAAAGACTTCGAGTTCCATGAGCACGAATCGCCCATCTACGATCACGCCATCCACGCGGGCGTAGGTCGGCAGCGACGGGGCGGCGGCGAGGCAGGCGCGGGCGGTGTCGATCCACTCAGCTTTTGCTTCGACGCGTTCGGCGGTGCCGCCGAACTGCGGCTGCACGCGGTAGTCTCCCCGTTGCGGGCGTTTGCGGACGGCGTGGCTGAAGGCGCCGTCGAAGAAGAGCAGGGACAACTCGCCGTCGCTGAGAATCTCGGGCAAAAACGGTTGGATCAGCAATCCGCGATCGAGCAGAGTGTGCGCGATGGACGCGCGATACTGATCGGCGCCCGCCCGTCGAAAGCGGTGCGTCTCGTAGGCCCCGCCCGAGATGGTTGGTTTGACGACGATCTCGTCCCAGCCGCGCTCCTGCGCGAGCGCCGCGATGTCAGGGGCATCGCCGGCGGGAATCACGATCGTGGGGATCGTCGGAATGCCCGCGTTCGCCAACTCGGTCAGGTAGTGCTTCTCAAAGTTCCACGTGAGAATCTCGCCCGCATTGCAGAGCGGCGGCCCGCCGGCGCGGCGAGCGCTGAGCCATGAGCGAAATTCGGCGACGCGGCGGAAGTAGTCCCAGGGAGAGCGGATCACGAGCGCGTCAAACGATTGCCAATCGAGTTCTTTGGCGCTCCAGACAGCCGGTTCGCTGGAGATTCCGAGCTTCTTGAGCGCCGGCGTGAGCAGCCGATCGTCCTCGTGCAGGAGCGGGAGAGCTTCTGAGGTGACGAGCGCGACGCGCATGGCGATCCTCCTGTTCCGTTTGCCGCGTCGAGCGGGCAGCCGTCGACGGCGACGATCTTTGCGACAACCGCGGGGTTGATACAGCAGTACGCGAAAAATTCGCGCAGCGGTCGCCAAGAAATTTTGGGATTATGGCGGCGTCCGAGCCGGACGGGGCGGTGGTCGGGGCGCCAGCCGTGGGCGGGGGCCGACAGGGGGGCTGCGGGGGTTCGAATGTGGCTGGCGCAGGGGTTACAGTTTCCGGTCAGAAAGGGTAGGCCAGACACATGATGATTCGCTTCGCTGGATGTCGTTCGGTTGCAGCAGCGCTGATGCTCGGTTTCTTGTCGGCGGCGACGCTCCGGGCCGAGGATGCGCCGGCTGCGATCGCGGCGCCGCCGGCGGAGTATGCGGCGGTGGCGGAAAAGATCCTGGCGGCCGCGAAAGACGGGACGGAAGCCTCGCGCAAGCTGGAGTATTTGTGCGACCGCATTGGTCCGCGACTGAGCGGGTCGCCGGAGTTGGAGAAGGCGATCGCGTGGGCGGTGGAAGAGATGCAAAAGGACGGCCTGGTCAACGTAAAGGCCGAGCCGGTGATGGTGCCGAAGTGGGTGCGGGGCAAGGAGTGGGCGCGGATGGTCGCGCCGCGCGAGGCGGAGCTGCGGATGCTCGGGCTGGGCGGGTCGATCGCGACGCCGGCGGAGGGGATCACCGCGGATGTGCTGGTCGTGCCGAGCGTTGAGGAACTGCGGGCGATGGGGCCCGGCGCAGCGAAGGGCAAGATCGTCGTCTTCAACTACGCGATGCCGAAATATGACGAAAAGACCGGTTCGGGCTACGGACGCACGGTCCGCTATCGATCGAACGGGGCGACATGGGCGGCGGAGGCTGGGGCGGTGGCGTGTCTGGTGCGAAGCGTGACGGCGGCGGCGATCGCCTCGCCGCACACCGGCGCGATGCGCTACGGCGATGATCCAAAGATTCCGCGAATTCCGGCGGCGGCGATCACAATTGAAGACGCCGAGATGATGGCACGGCTGCAAGCGCGGGGAATTCCCGTGCGTGTGACGCTGTACATGGAAGCGAAGGACATGGGGATGGCGCCGTCGGCGAACGTCGTGGCGGAGCTGCGCGGGCGCGAGAAGCCGGACGAGATCGTCATCGTCAGCGGCCACTATGACTCATGGGATGTGGGGCATGGGGCGCATGACGACGGCGGGCCGAGCATCGCGGCGTGGGAAGCGGTTGCGCTGCTGAAGCGGCTGGGCTTGCAGCCTCGGCGGACGATTCGTGTGGTGCTGTGGACGAATGAGGAAAATGGGCTGAAGGGGGCGCTGACGTACGAGAAGGATCACGAAGCGGAGCTGTCGAAGACCGTGGCCGCGATCGAGGGAGACTCAGGAGTTTTTGCGCCGCAGGGCTTTTCGCTGCAGATGCCCGCGCCGGCGAACGAGGATGAGCCGGGCATCGCGGTGATCGCGGGGTCGACTTCGGCGCCGGTCGCCAAGCCGGCGGAGGGCACTCCGCACCCGGCGGGCACGGGCCACACGCATGATGAACCGCCGCGCCGGCCGGAGACGATGAAGAACCCGAAAACAGACGCGGCGAAGGCGCAGCTGACGTCGCTGTTGTCGGCGATGAAGCCGATCGGGGCGACGGCCGTATCGGTCGGGTATAGCGGCGCGGATATCGGTGGTTTGGCGAAGCATGGCGTGGTTTGCTTTGGGCTGGACGTCGAGGGATCGCGCTATTTCGATTTTCATCACTGCGCGAACGACACGTTCGACAAGGTGGATAGGAAGGACCTGAACGACTGTGTCGCGGCGCTGGCGTATCTGTCGTACGTGCTGGCGGATTTGGAGACGCCGCTGGGGCGTTGAGGGCTGTGGGAGTCGAGCTAGCGCAAGGCCGCGGCCTAGCTCCTTCCGGTGGAGCGTTACGCAGTGACGTGGCGGATATCGCGCGAGAGCGTGTGCAGGTGCTCGAGGGCGCGGAGCGAAATCTGCAGGTCGAGAATGACCCGATCTTCCTCGTAGCGCTCGTCGAAGATTTCGGAATAGCGGCCGAGGAACTGGCGCGAGCGGCCGTCGGCCACGGGTAGCGACAGGGTCACGCGCTGCATGTCCTGACGGGTGCGACCGGCGACGATCTCGGTCAGTTCGGCGATGCCGTAGCCCTGTTTCGCGGCGACGGAGCAGACCAGCGGCGCTTTCACGCGCAGCGTCGCCGCAAGCGCTTCGTCGTGGGGCAAGTCGATTTTGTTGAGCACGAGGACCGTCGGGCGATCTTTGAGGCCCAGCTGTTCGAGAACGCCGTCGACCGCGGCGATCTGCTCCTCGGCCTCCGGGCTGGAGATGTCGACGACGTGCAGCAGCAGGTCGGCGTGGATGGCCTCCTCCAGCGTAGCGCGGAAGGATGCGACCAGATGGTGGGGCAGGTCGCGGATGAAGCCGACTGTGTCGGAGAGCAATACGTGGCGTCCGCCGCCGAGATCCCAGCGGCGTGTGAGCGTGTCGAGCGTTTCGAAGAGGCGATCGGCGGCGTGGGTGTTGGCGCCGGTGAGCGCGTTCATCAGGGTGCTCTTGCCGGCGTTGGTGTAGCCGACGAGCGAGATGTTGAAATGCTCCTTGCGAGCGCGGACCTCGCGGACCTTGCGGCGATCGATTTCGGCGAGCTGCTCCTTGAGCAGCGCGACGCGGCGATCGACGAGACGGCGGTCGATTTCGATCTGCTTCTCGCCGGGGCCGCGCGTGCCGATGGCGCCGACCGCGCCTGCGCCCGTGGCTCCGCCGGCGCCGGCGATTCGCTCCAGGTGGGTCCACATGCCGCGCAGGCGCGGGGCGGTGTATTCGAGTTGGGCCAGCTCGACCTGGAGCTTTGATTCGTGGGTGCGGGCGCGGGAGGCGAAGATGTCGAGAATCAGCTCGCTACGGTCGATGACGCGACGACCGACGGCCTTCTCAATCTCGCGAATCTGCGAGGGAGAGAGGTCGATCTCAAAAATGACGAGGTCGGCGGCGTAGGCATCGCACATCTGCCGCACTTCTTCGAGCTTGCCCTTGCCGACCGCGGTGGCCGCTTCGAGCGAGCGCCGCTTCTGCACGACGCGGCCGACGACCTCTGCGCCCGCCGAGCGGGCCAGTTCGCTCAACTCTTCGAGCGTGGAATCGTCGATCCGCCGACCGTCCATAATGACGCCGACCAAGACCGCGCGCTCGTGCTGGGCGACGGAGTCGTTGACGGGAGAGATCATCGGCGGCGGCTGGGCCTGCGGTGTGTAGCGGATTGCATAGAGTCAGAGCTTAGCGTTTGCCGCGAGCGGTTTTCGCGGATTTTCCGGATTTTGCGGCTTTGGCCTTCTTTGCAGGCGGCCGCGCGACGCGCTTCGCGGCGGGGGCCGCAGCGCGCAGCGTGGCGGGGCGGCGGCGAAGCAGACTGACCAGCAATTGCGCGGCGCGGTCGGCGTCGCCGGGGGATTCGAAGGCGAGGTAGATCACGCTGCGGCGGCCGATGGTGCTGGCGGAGATGCCGCGGATGTTGATTTCATGAGAAGCCAGCGCGCGGGTGAGGTCGGCGCCGAGCCCGGCGCGGTCGGGGCCGTCGATGCGGACGGAATGCAGGCCGCGGGCGGCGATCAGCCCGAGATCGGCGGCGGCGGAGAGCTGCTTGTCGCCCTTGAGCGGGGCGATGAAGACGCGCGACGTGTTCTCCGACACGCGGCGACCGACGATGAATTCGAGCTGAGCGCCGGCGTTGGTGAGCGACTCAAGAATGCGAGCGAGCATTCCGGGGCGATTGCGAACGTCCACGGCCCAGACGGGCACCATCCGAACCTGATAGGGCACAGCCGACTACTTTGGCCCGGGCGTGGGCGCCGGCCATGATCGACCGGCCTCGCAGTGAACTTTCGAGTTGAGAACGTCCCAAGTCCGAAGTGTAACCCGACGGGAGTGGGGTAGCGAGAATCGCGAGGCTGCGCCGGCTCGACCATGCGCGCAGAAACGCGGCACGGGTGAAACCCCGTGCCGCGTTCGGCGCCGCTCTGGCCTAGAACGAGATCACGAAGATCTGACGCGGACCTGCCAGCCGCGTGTTGAAGCCCGAGAGAGTGGCGGAGGGCGTCACGACGCCGTTGGCGTTCGCGATGTCGCCGATCGAGTAGATCGCGCTGTTTTCGCGATCCGCGAGATAGCCCACGCCATCGATGCTGACGGCGATCCCCTGGAGGCTCGGCGTCGGAGTGCCGCCGATGGTGATCACGCGATCAGGCGCGAGGTTTCCGTTGGCGCTCGCGGCCTGGTTAAACACCTTCACGGTGTTGGTGCCATCGACAACCAGCAGCACGCCGGAGTCGGTGACGACCAGGTCCTCGATGTTGCCGAAGCTGCTGCTGGTGATCTGCCGCACCGGCGTGACCTGTCCGCTGGCGTTCACGGCGTCGGGGAACACCAGAATCCGGCTCGAATTGGAATTCGTGCCCGAGGTGTCGCTGACGAAGAGCTCGCCGGCGTGCAACCAAAGCGCGTCGACCGTCATGGGCAGACTGTTGAACGGGGCACGGTCCGGCGGCGCGAAGGAGCGCAGGGGGGCGACATTGCCGCCGTTAACGCTGGAAACGTCGAACACGAGAATGCCGTTCGCGGCCGGGGCGTTGCCGACGAAAAGCAACTCGGAGTTGACATCCAGCGCCATGGAAATCGGCGCATCGAGCTTGGTCGCGGCGCCTTCAAAGACCGCCGCCGCCGGCACGTCGCCGGCCGGGCTCAGATTGTCGGCGAAGAAGGCGATGCCGCCATTCTGGCGCGAGATAATCGTCGCGCCGCCAGGGGTGATCACAATCGAACGCGGCTGAAAGACGGAGGTGGTCGCGCCGGCGTCGATGCGGGAGAAGGGCTCGACCTCGCCGTCGAGATCGTTGATGTCGTAGAGGGTGATGCGCCCGCTGTCATTGTTGACCACGCCGATGCTGCCGCGCGCGCCCTCGACCAATACCTGCACCGAGTCGGTGGCGGTGCCGCCCTTGCCGTCATCGACGGTAAGGGCGAATGTCAGCGTGGCGGGGGCGCCGGGAGCGGTGAACTGCGGCTGGGCGGCGGAAGCATCGGAAAGGCTGACGGCGGGGCCGCCGGTCTGGGTCCACAAGAAGGTGAGCGCGTCGCCTTCGGGGTCGGAACTGCCCGAGCCGTTGAGTTGCACCGAGCCGTTGCGGGCGACGGTCTGATCAGCCCCGGCGTTGGCGACCGGGTCTGCGTTTGAGCCGTTGTTGTTGCCCGGACCCGGCGCCAGGACGCAGCCGATGGGGGCCGCGATCAGGAAGAGGCATCCGACGCCGATGGTGAATCTACGAAAAGACCGCATTGAGCTGCTCCAAAAAACAGGGACCGGCGGGGAGGTCTCCGCGTCACGTCCACTCGCAACGACGCGCCGGTAACCGACAAAACGCAGCGAAAGGTGCGCGGCCTCAGAAAATCTCCCCGATTGCGCCGGTCGGAGCGAATTCGCGCAAAAAGAGAGCGGCGACTCAAGGAATCGTTCCTCGAATCGCCGCTCAGTTGTTTGCTCAGCTGTTCACTCGCCCGAGGCGGCCCGGAGGCCGTCGAGCGAGTGGGCCGGAGCGAGGCTTACGGGCAGGCGATGCCCGAGCTGACCGCGGTGACGAACGACGCGATATCGCCGACGGTGACGAAGCCGTCGTTGTTCGTGTCGTTGGCACAGGTGAAGTCGCAGGTCGGAGCGCCCGGCAGGAAGCGGGCGGCCCAGGCCGCGTTGCCGCCGACGATGGCATCGACGAAGAAGCCGATGTCGCCGACCGTCACGAAGCCGTCGCAGTTGGAATCGGCGCAGGGGCCGCAGACCGGGCCGGTGACGCCGTGAGCGACGTCCAGACCGGTGAAGTTGGCCGACAGACCGACCGCCTGGTAGTAGTCGACCGAGCTGTTGTCAGCCAGGGCGAGCGTCTCGGCCAGGGTGATGGTGCCGTCGTTGTTCGGATCGAGGTCGAGGGTGTCGATCACGACGCCGGTCGAGCCGCCGCCGGCGAGCTCGCCCATGTAAAGCAGACCATCGGGGCCGATCGCGATTTCGCGCGCGGTGTTCATGCTGGTGCTGAGGTCGACCAGCTTGACGACGTTCCACAGCGCCGGGTTCGGATTGCTGGGGTCGATCACGGCCAGGTAGTTGGTCGAGACGCCGGTGCTGAAGGCCGAGGTCATGCAGTAGATGTAGGGCGAGATGTTGGGGTTGTAGTCGACGTCGGTCGTGGTCGAGCCGCTGAGATCGACCGGGAAGCTGACGGTGATGTCGACCGGAGCGCCGAAGACGGCGCCGTTGAACGGAATCACACG
>JALHOX010000120.1 GCA_022842805.1 Phycisphaerae bacterium
AGTAGAACAGGATGCGCTCGGAGAGCGTCGTTTTGCCCGAGTCGATGTGGGCGGAAATGCCGATGTTGCGAATGTTCTCCAGAGGCGTCTGCATCGCGATCTACCTAACTGTAAGTTCTTACCCTGACGGCATTAACACGCATGCCGCCGCAAGCGTCCGCGGCGTTCTTCTGTAACCCGACCGATGCCGCTTGTCGCGCGGCTCGGATTGCCGCCGATTGGACCCATCGGGAGTGCGCCGCAGTTCATTTAAAACTGCGACGGAAAGGAACTTGGCGCCTACACGCCGGGCGGACTACCCCAAGTTCGTCGAGGGAGAATATCGGCGGGTCAGTCGGATTTCAAGCAGGAGCCTGGCGCGACCTCCGCCCCAATCCGCCTCCCTAATCGCTTGCTTGCGCTTTGTTTACGAATCCCGCGCAATTGTTGCGGCTGTCGCGACCTGTCGGCGGCGTTGTTGACCGAGCGGGGTCGGGCTAGCATTCGTTCCACAAACGGATGAAAAGATCGATAAGGTTTGGGCCCTTGGGGGGAATTTCGAGATCGGAGCGCCGCCGGTTGATGTCGTCTGTTATCGCCAACGCCTCTCGCGCTATTGTGTGCGCTGCGATCGCGCTCGCGGCCGTCCGCATCGCCGAAGCCCAGCCGGGCGGCCCCCCGACCGCGGTGCAGGTCTGCCCGGTCACGCTCGATGAAATTCCGCCCTCGATTCGGCTGGTCGGCACGGTGATCCCCGATCGGCGGGTCACGGTGGCGAGCGAGGTGTCGGGCATCGTCGCCCGGATGCTGGTGCGCGATGGGCAGTCCGTCGCCGCCGGCGAACCGCTGTGCGAGCTCGACCCCCAGCCCTTTCAGTTGCGACTGAACGAAGCCCGCGCCGCACTCGCGGCGCTCGAGAGCCGCCTCCTCGAAGCTCGCAACGGACCGCGGGCCGAAGAGATGATGCGACGCGAGGCCGCCGTCGCCGAAATGGGGGCGATGGTCCGAAAATGGGATTTCGAACGCGGCCGGCTGAAGAAGCTGCAGGCGAGCGGACAGACCAGCGAGAAAGAGGTCTACGACGCCGAGATGGAGTTCCTCGCCGCCGAACGCCGCACCAGCCAAGCGCAGGCGGCCCTCGATGAGGGCCGCAACGGCACGCGGCCCGAGGTCCTCGCGGCGCTCGCAGCCGAGGTCGAAGCGCAGCGCTCGCGAGTGGCGATGGCCGAGCGCGACGCGGCCCGGGGCACGATTCGTGCTCCATTCGCCGGCGATGTCATTACTCGCCAGACCGAAACCGGCGCGTGGCTGGCGGCTGGTGGCCCGGTCTGCGACATGATCGCGCTCAATCCGATCCTGATTCGGGCCGACGTGCCCGAGTCCGCCATCGCCCACTGCAAGCCGGGCAGCCCCGTCACGCTCGAAATCGAAGCCTTGGCCTCGCGCCGCACCGGCACGCTGGCCCGCGTCATCGCGCAGGGCATGGTCAGTGCCCACACCTTTCCGGTGGAAATTCAGCTCGCCAATGAAGACCGCGCCTTGCTGCCCGGCATGCTGGTCTGGACCTATGTGCCCAGCGGCCCGCCCGGCAAGCGGCTGATGGTGAGTAAAGACGCGCTCGTGGTCGATGGGCCCAGTCGCAAGATCTACGTCGTTCGCCCCGCCGGCCCCAAGAGCGACATGGCGTTTCCGACGAATGTCGTCTGCGGCCTGGAGCGCGATGGCAAAATCGAGGTACAGGCCGAGGGGTTGGCCGAGGGAGATCGCGTCGTCTGCCGCGCAAACGAGCGACTCTTCGGCCCGACGCCGGTGATCGCGATGCCCTTCGACCCCAGCCAGCGCGGGCCCCTGCCCAACAAAGCCGGCGACGGCCCGGCACGCGCCCGCGACGGCGGTTCGCCCCCCACCGCCGGCCCCGATGGCGCTTCGCCCTCGAAGCCCGAAAAGCCTGATGCATCTGCCGCCTCTCAGCCGACGGCGGGATCGCAATGAACCTGATTCGCTTCTGCGTCGAGCGGCCGATCACGGTCGCCGTCGGCGTGATCTGGGTGCTGCTCTTCGGTCTGCTGGCACTGCGCACCATTCCGATTCAGCTGACCCCCACGGTCGACACCACAGTCATCACCATCACGACCACTTGGCGCGGCGCAAACCCGCAAGAGGTCGAGCGCGAGATCGTCGACCGCCAGGAGGAGCAGCTGCGCGTCGTCGCCGGCGTCCGAAAGATGAAGAGCACTTCGTCGGACGGCGCGGCCTCGGTGACGCTCGAATTCAACCCCGAGATCACCAAGGACGAAGCGCTCCGCGACGTGCTCGACAAGCTCAATCGTGTCCAGGGCTATCCGCTCGATATGGACGAGCCCTCCGTCGCCGCCGCCGACACCGCCCGCGATTCCGAAATTGCATGGCTGATCCTCTTCGCAACCGACGGCAACGACGCCGAACTGCCCAAACTGCGCGACTTCGCCATCGACGAAATCAAGCCCTACCTCGACCGCGTGCCGGGCGTCGGCTCGACCGAGGTGTACGGCGGGCAGGAGCGCGAGGTGCAGGTGAAGGTCGACGCCGGCCGGCTCGCGGCCCGCGGCCTGAGCTTCACGCAGGTGGCGGCCGCGCTGCAGCGACAAAACGCCAACATTTCCGCCGGCAAGCGGACGCAAGGCAAGCGCGACTACGCCGTGCGAACCGTCGGCCAGTATGAGTCGGTCGACGACATTCTGCAGACTGTGATCGCGGACACGTCGGGCGGGCCGGTCTATGTCCGCGACATCGCCACGGTCGAGCGCACGGTCCGCAAGCAGGACAGCTTCGTACGCAGCGTGGGCGAGTACGTGCTGGCGTTTCCGGTGCGACGCGAGGTCGGCGCAAACGTAATGCGCGTGATGGCCGGATTGCGCGAAGCGATTCAGACCATCAACCGTGAAGTGCTGCAAGGCCGCGGCCTCAAGCTCGACCTGCGACAGGTCTACGACGAGACGGTCTACATCTCCCAGGCCATCGAGCTCGTTCGCGGCAATCTCATCTGGGGCGGCCTCTTCACGCTCGCGGTCATCTGGCTTTTCCTCCGCGATTGGCGCTCGACGCTGATCGTCGCGCTCTCCATTCCGATTTCCGTCATCGGCGCTTTCGTCGTCTTCGCGGCGCTGGGCCGCACGCTGAACGTCATCTCGCTCGCGGGCCTCGCCTTTGCGATCGGTTCGGTGGTCGATGCGGCGATCGTCGTACTCGACAATACGCTGCAACACCGTCGCCTCGGCAAGACGCCGATGCAGGCCGCGATCGACGCCACCAACGAGATCTGGAGCGCGGTGCTGGCCGGCGCTCTCACCACCGTCGCCGTTTTCCTGCCCGTGATCTTCGTGCAACAGGAGGCCGGTCAGCTCTTTCGCGACATCAGCATCGCGACCGCAGTCTCGGTGCTGCTGTCTGTGATTGTGGCCATCACGGTCGTGCCCGCGCTGGCCGCGCGCATCGGTCGCGGGCGAACCGACGAAGCCCCACGCGACCGCGCCCACGAGGGCTGGCTCGTCAACTTCTTCGGCGACCTCGCCGAGTTTTTCACGCGCTCCATCGTTGGTCGCGGCGCGGCGATTTTCGCCTTCATCTTTTTTTGCATCGTCATCACGCCGGTGCTCGTACCGCCCGCCACCTACCTCCCCGCCGGCAATCGAAACCTGATCTTCGGCATCCTGGCCACGCCGCCCGGCTACAGCATCGACGAATACAAGCGCATGGCGGCTGTGATCGAAGGCGTAATGTCGCCTTATTGGAAGGCCAAGGAAGGCTCCCCCGAGAAGCGCCAGCTCGATGAGCGCTGGGTGAAGCAGGTCGCCGAGCGCGAGAAGAAGGGACAGATCCCGGAGCTGAAGATCCCCAGCCCGGAAGAAATCGCCGCCATGGAGGCCGCCGCCGCGACGCAGGGCGCCCCGAAGCGAAACTGGTGGCTGCAACAGCGAACCGAGTGGTTTGGCCTCTGGCCCCTGCTCGAATACCAGCGCACCAAGCGCGAGTGGTACACGCCGCCGCCGCTGATCGAAGATTTCTTCTACGTACCCTTCGGCAACGTCGCGTTCATGGGCGCGACCAGCGCCGACGACATGCGCGTCGCGCCGCTCACCAAGCTCATGACCGGCTCGCTCTACACCATCCCGGGTGTCTTCGGATTCTTCCAGCAGACCAACCTCTTCCGCTTCGGCGGCGGAAACAACGTCGAGGTGCAGGTCCGCGGCGACAAGCTGGAAGACGTCACCAGCGCTGCCTTCATGCTCCAGATGGCCTTCATGGGTCGATTCGGCGGTTACCCCCAATCCGACCCCGCCAACTTCTCTCAGGGCCGACCCGAATATCGCATCATCCCCAGCCGCGAACGGGCCGCGGAACTGGGTCTGTCCGCGCGCGATGTCGGCTTCGTCGTCGAGGCCAGCGTCGACGGTGCCTACGTCGGCGATTTTCGCGAAACGGACGGCGACATCGTCGATCTCGTGCTGCTGATCGACGGCCAGCGCGATCGGCCCACGCAGGAGATCGGACAGATTCCGCTCGCCACGCCCAACGGCCAGATCGTGCCGCTCTCCGCCGCCGCTGAGTTCGTCGACACGACCTCGCTGGAGCAGATCAACCACATCGAGCGGCAACGGGCGGTCAGCCTGACCGTCGAGGCGCCGGAGGCGATGCCGCTCGACAGCGTGATCTCCGCTATTCGCGACGAAATCGTGCCGGAGTTGCGAAACACCGGGCAGATCGCGCCGGGCGTGCTGGTGAATCTGGCCGGCAACGCCGACCGGCTCGAAGAAGCCAAAGAAACGATGGTCGGCAAATGGGTCGGGTGGAATTTCGAGTCGCTCACCAATCTCGTCGGCAGCCGCTTTTTCCTATCCATCCTGGTGGTCTATCTGCTCATGGCCGCACTCTTTGAGAGCTGGCTCTACCCACTGGTGATGATGTTCAGCGTGCCGATGGCGATCTTCGGGGGCTTCCTCGGCCTGACGCTCGCGCGGCTGGGCACGCTGCTCACGACCGATCAGCCCGTCCAGCAGCTCGACGTGCTCACCTTCCTCGGCTTCGTGATCCTCGTCGGCACGGTCGTCAACAACGGCATCCTGCTTGTCGACCAATACCTCATCTTCGTCCGCCATCAGGGCGTGCCCCACCGCGAGGCGATCGTCGAGGCCGTGAAGGCCCGCGTCCGCCCCGTCTTTATGACCAGCTTCACCAACGTCTTCGGCCAGTTGCCCCTGGCCGTGGTCCCCGGCGCGGGCAGCGAGCTCTATCGCGGCATGGCGGCCGTACTGGTCATGGGTATGTTCATCGCCACGCTCGGCACGCTCGTCCTGATCCCCTGCATCCTGAGCCTGTTGCCGCCGCCCAAGAGGATCGGGTAGCGCCCGCCCGCGGGTATCGCGGGCCGTGCCGATCGCGCCGGTCGCCGCGCGAAAATGCGCGACTTTAGCGCTGCAAACAAACGAACTTCATTTCAAATCGCTACGCTGTCGAGCTGATCTGGGTCCGCCCAGCCGCAAACCGCCGTGGAGTACGCGCTTGTCCGACTTCGGCACATCGACCGTGCTGACACCGGTGACGCCGGTTGATCTGGGCGTCCCAGCGCTGAAGCGGCGCGATGCGAACGCCTCGCGACCGCCGCCCGCCTCGGTCGTCTTGCTATCCGTCGCAATCGCCGCCACGATCGCGCTGCTGCCGTTTGACGCGGTGTTTTCGCATTGGATCGCCGAGTCGCTCGCCCCCGACGGTACGCAGCTGCGCGCCGTGCTGCGACTGGTTCAGAGACTGGTCGGCGCGGAAGCAATCGTGGTCTACGCCTTTGCGCTGGCCTATGCCAGCGCCTCCGCCGGTCGCGGTTTGCGGCCCGTCATCGGCGCCACCATCGTGGGGCTGCTGGCCGCCGCCATGATGCACGCCTCCAAGTTCGCCGTCGGCCGCGCCCGCCCGCAGCTCGATTTCGGCTCTCACCGCTTCGAACCCGCCACTCTCGCGGAGAGCTTCGACTCGTTCCCCTCCGCCCACGCCGGCACGGCGATGCTCACCGCGCTGCTGATCCTGAACTTTGTCCCTCTGCGCGGAAAAGCCCGCTGGCTGCTGATTCCGCTGGTGCTCTTTGTGGTCGCCGCCAGCCTCACCCGCGTCGCGCAGCGTCGCCATTTCCCCTCCGATGTCGCGGCCGGCGTCGCCTTCGCCTGTCTGGCCTTCGTCCTCGCCAAACGATTCCTGAAAAACGAGTATCTTGCACCGCTCACACGCGACCGCGATGCAGCGGCGGCGTGATCACTCAGTTGGGAGCAGTGCAATGGCAGGCGAGCGACGAACCATCACGCTGATGGCCGGCGACGGCATCGGCCCGGAATGTATGGCCGCGGTCCGCCGCGTGATCGAAGCGGCGGGCACCAAAATCACCTGGGAAGAGTGCGACGCCGGCGCAGAGGTCTTCAAACGCGGCGTCGCCTCCGGCGTGCCGCAGGAGACGCTCGACTCGATCGCCCGCAATAAGGTGGCGCTCAAGGGGCCGCTCGAAACCCCCGTCGGCTTCGGCGAAAAAAGCGCCAACGTCACCCTCCGCAAACTCTTCGAGCTCTACGGCAACGTCCGCCCCACCCGCGAAATCCCCGGCGTGCAGGGCGTCTTCGCCGGCCGACGCATCGACCTCGTCGTCGTCCGTGAAAACGTCGAAGACCTCTACGCCGGCATCGAGCACATGCAGACCCCCGGCGTGGCGCAGTGCCTGAAGCTGATCAGCCGCAAAGGCTGCGAGAAGATCGTCCGGCTGGCCTTTGAGATCGCGCGCGCCGAGGGCCGCAAGAAGGTCCACTGCTCGACCAAAGCCAACATCATGAAGCTCACCGAAGGGCTCCTGAAGCGCACCTTCGAGGAGATCGCCCCCGAATATCCCGAGATCGCCACCGAGCACATCATCATCGACAACTGCGCCCACCAGCTCGTCCGCTATCCCGAGCAGTTCGAGGTGATCGTCACCACCAACATGAACGGCGACATCATCAGCGACCTGACCAGCGGCCTGACGGGCGGCTTGGGCCTCGCGCCGTCATCCAACATCGGCAACGACGTCGCCATGTTCGAAGCGGTCCACGGCTCGGCCCCCAACATCGCCGGCAAAAACCTCGCCAACCCGACGGCGATGCTGCTCTCGGCGGTGATGATGCTGCGCCACATCGGCGAGTTCGCCGCCGCCGACAAGATCGAAAACGCGATCTGCCTCACGATCGAAGAGGGTCATACGCTCACGGTCGATCTGGCCCATTCGCAGGAGCTGTCGAGCACCACATCGCAATTCACCGACGAAATCATCCGCAATCTCGGCCGCCGCTCGTCGCACGTCGCGTCGCGCGAGTATCGCCCGATCAAGCTGCCCTACGTCGATCCGCGGCCCGATCTGGTTCATGCCAAAACTCGCCGCGTGGTCGGGGCCGATGTCTTCGTCGAAACCGCCGACGACCCGCACACGCTCGGCGCCGCCATGGAGCAGGCCTCCGCCGACTCGTCCCTGAAACTCAAAATGGTCAGCAACCGCGGCACAAAGCTCTACCCGGGTCCGAAGCAGATGACCGATTGCGTCGATCACTATCGCTGCCGCTTCGTGATGCGCGATGCCGCTCGCGACCTCTCCGACGCCGACCTGTTGAATCTGTTGCAGCGCGTCGGCGCGAAGCGAACGTGGATGCACGTCGAGAAGCTCTACGAGTTCGACGGCAAGCCCGGGTTTACGAAGGCGCAGGGCGAGGACTGATGTAGGGCGGGTTTCGCCCGCCTCTTCGCCGCCTTTGCCTGCTATCGTCTCTCACCCGCAACAATGGCCATCACCCCCGAGAACCTCGCCGCGTCCATCGCCGGCGTGCAGGCCCGCATCGCCGAGGCCGCACGCCGTAGCGGACGAATCGCCGAAGACATTCGTTTGGTGGCGGTCACGAAGTACGTCAGCACCGACGTCATTCGACAGTTGCTCGCGCTCGGCCTGCGCGACTTCGGCGAGAGCCGCGTACAGCAATTGGCAGCGCGGTCGGAGGCACTGGGTGCCGCCCTGCGGCGCATGGATGATTCGCACGCCGACCCACGCCCCAACTGGCACCTGATCGGCCACCTGCAGCGCAACAAGGTCCGCCCTGCGCTACAGGCCACGCGGATTGTTCACTCGGTCGATTCGCTCCGCCTGGCCGAAGCTCTATCGCGAGTCGCCGGCGAAATGAGCGCGACGGCGGACCTGCTGCTCGAGGTCAACGTCTCCGGCGAAGCCTCCAAAGACGGCCTGCCGCTGGCCGAGGCTGACGCCGTCGCCGCCGCTCTGGGGCAATTGCCGAACGTCGCGTTCCGCGGCCTGATGACCATGGCCCCCGCCACCGACGCCGGCGATGCCGCCCGCCCCCACTTCGCCCGCCTGCGCGAACTCCGCGACCGCTGGCTGAAAGCGGGCGTCGTATCGAAGAGCTGCACCGAACTTTCGATGGGCATGAGCGGCGACTTCGAGGCGGCGATCCTCGAAGGATCGACCTGCGTCCGGCTCGGCTCGGTGCTCTACGGCGACGCAGCGGCTGTGCAAAATCCTGTGCAAAACCCGCCTGGGTAGTGCTACATACTGCGAAGATGCACAGGATGTAGTATTCGAAAGCGGTTGCGATGAAACGAATTCTGCGGAGCTGGATAGCCCACCGGGCCCGCCGCGGCGCGGCGAAAACGGTCAGAATCGGTCGCAGCGTCCAAATTCTCGCGAATTTATCGCCACCACACCGACACGATTTTTGCGCGGACCGGTTGCTATAGATGTCCGCGAAACTTTCTCTAGTCCATCCCAGCGCATGGGCCGCAAGTCACCCTCCCGGGTTCCACTTGCGGCCCCTTTTATTTCACCAAAGTCTCTCGAGCTTTCGGCGCAGTCCGCGACGATTCCGAAGCGGGAGCGCTTCCGGCCGCCGCCCCTTTCAAAGCCAACGAAGTGCGGCGCGCACGCGCGCTCCGCCAACACCATGGAACATGCCCCCGCATTCGCAAACGGACGAACCCCCCGACCCGCGCGCTTAGCGGCCGCCGCCCGATCGCCCCGCCACGATGGCGGTCAGCGCGATCGTCTGAACCACCAGCGCAAACGCCAGCTTCATCAAAACGTCGGCATAGAGTCGGCCAAAGGCCAGCTCGGCAAAGGCCCAGATCAATAGCCCCGCGGCCAGAGCCTGTGCTGCTCCCGCCGCCACCGAAAACGGCGAGTAGTTCTCGTGCTGCTCCTCGCGCACGCGGCTCTCTACCAGGCCGCGAATCTCCCGCAGCGACTCGTCGATCGACGCCAGTCGCGCAGCGGCGTCGGGCGCTGCTGCCGGCGCGGCGAGCGTGCCGAGGCCGGCGTCTTTCGCGGGCACGCCCTCCGAAGCGTCATCGTCGCTTTGCGCGGCGCTCGTCGTCGACGGCTCGGCGAACTCGGCTGAGGCGGCGCCGATGCGCGGCGAAGACCCGCCGCCGCGATTCGCATTTCGCTGAGTCGGTACGTTCGCTGCCGTCGCCTGGCTCGTTTCCGCGGCGTCCGCAGGCGGATCGAACAGACCGCCTTCGCGCGGCGTGGCGGCTTCGGGTTGGAAGTTGGACATGGTGCAAACCTCCATGTTGCGGGTGGACCCGCGGCGCGGGACGAGCGCGAGAATCCGTCCGCTCGAACTGAAATGATAGCAAGACTTGGTTTGCAATGCGGTGACGCGAAGCCGGGCGAAGTCCCGCTACTCCACCATTTCCCAGCGCAGCACCGTATCGGCCGGCACAGGCCTCCGCGTTCGCCGACCGACGAGGCGGTCGATCTCGGTCGGGGGGATGCCGTCGCCGGGCCGCTTCAGGGTCAGCGCATCGGCTGAGATCACCTCGTGTGCATCGAGCGCCCGCTTCGCCACGACGCTCTTACGCGCCAGCCTGCGCACCTCCGCCTCGCTCGCGTCCATGTCGAGCGTGCGCCGGCCCAGCGCCGGCTCAATGCGGCGGACGTTCGCGACATAGGCTGCGAACTCGCTGGGGTCGAGCGACATCGCGTGATCCGGGCCGTTCGCCGCGCGGTCGAGCGTCAGGTGCTTTTCCAGCAGGCACGCGCCGGCGGCCGCGGCCCAGCCGCCGATGAAGGTCGAGTCGGTGTGATCGGAGTACCCCACGCATACGCCCAGCGCGTCGCGCAGCGCGCCGATGCGGCGCAGATGGGCCGCGTCGAGCGGCGTCGGATAGCGGCTGACGCAATGCAGCACGACCGCCCGCTCCGCCGCCCCGGCGTCGCGCAGCCAGCCCAGCGTCTGGCGAATCTCGGCGGCGTTGGCGGCGCCGGTCGAAAGAATCAGCGGCAACTCGGTCGCGATCACCACGTCCAGCAGCGGACGATTGTTGAGGTCGGTCGAAGCGATCTTGATCGCCGCAACGCCCAGCCGCACGATGCGGGCCACGTCGTCGATGCCGAAGGGGGTCGCGAGAAACTCAATGCCGCGTTCGGCGCAGCGGGCCTGCACGCGGGCGAGGTCGGCGTCGGTCAGTTCCAGTCGCTCGAGCATGCGGCGCTGCGAATTGCCCGATCCCGCCCGCTTCTGATAGGCCGCCGTCGGGGCCGATTGCGTAACGAGATCGGCGGCGCGGAAGACCTGAAACTTGACGGCGCTCGCGCCGGCGTCGGCCGCGGCGTCGACCAGCGCCAGCGCCTGCGAGAGCTTGCCGTCATGGTTCACCCCCGCCTCGGCGACGATGTACACCGGCGCATCTTCGCCGACGGCGGCGCGGCCGATGCGTACCCCCGGCAGCGCCTGCGATTGCACGTCAGACAGGGTCATACATCACCGCGTGCGTGCGTTGCAGGAAGAATTCCGCGAGTTCGAGGTCGATCGGCAGATCGATGTAACCAACGCCGCGACCGATTCCGGCATGGGTCGGGCTGAGGGTGTGCAGCCAGTAGATCCGTGTGTTGGGCATTATTTCGTCTCCTTGTCGTCCCAT
>JALHOX010000121.1 GCA_022842805.1 Phycisphaerae bacterium
ACCTGGTCAAATTCTGGTTCCACCTGGTGCAGGATTGGGGCTACACGGGCGTCTTCTTTCTGATGGCCGCCGAAAGCTCGATCATCCCCGTTCCGTCCGAAGTGGTGATGCCGCCCGCCGCCTTTTGGGCGGCGCAGGGAAAGATGAGCTTCTGGGGCGTGGTCCTCGCGGGCACGCTCGGCAGTTGGTTCGGCTCGGCGGTGAGCTACTACGTCGCACAGTGGATCGGCCTGCCGCTCCTGCACCGCTACGGCAAGTATGTGCTCCTGCCCGAGGCCAAACTGAAAATGGCGGAGCGCTGGGTCAGCCAGTACGGCGTGCCGGGCATCTTCATCGCCCGGCTGCTACCGGTCGTGCGACATCTGATCAGCATGCCGGCAGGCGTCTTTCGGATGAATTTCCTCAAGTTCAGCATCGTCACCACGATCGGAGCGGGGATCTGGTGCTGGGTGCTGGCGTGGTTTGGGCAGGAAGTGATCGGGGCACATCCCGAGCTGCTCAATTCGCCGGAGGAGATGGTGCACGCCATCAAGGACAAACTGATGTGGTTTGTCGGGTTCGTGCTGGTCTTTGCTGTGCTCTATGCGATCGTGGTGGTGATGAAGTCGCGCGCGAAGGCGGCGGCGCCACCCGACTCCGCGCAAGGGTAGGCCCATGACCGCGACGCTGATCGATATCTCCGAATTGCCGCTGCGTTATCGCACGCCCCCGAGCTGGGCGCGGCATGTGTTACAGACGCCGCTCGTCCTGCTCAGCGACCACGCACACCTCGAAAAGAAAGCCGCGGTCAACGCTCTCGCGCTGCTCAATCGCTGGCCGGAGCCTTCGCCGCCGGAGAACTGGGTGCATGTGTTGACCGCGATCGCGCGCGACGAGGTCGAGCATTTGGCGCTGATCACGCGTCTGCTCGCCCGCCGGGGCGGCAAGCTGGCGCGGATGCACGCCAACACCTACGCCAGCGATCTGCGACAGTTTGTTCGCGTCGGGCGCGGACAGGAGGATTTGCTCGATCGTCTGTGCGTCAGCGCGCTGATCGAGGCGCGCTCGTGCGAGCGCTTCGCGCTGCTGGCGGACGCCGCAGACGCGGATGAGGAACTCCGGCGCATTTACAGCGGCCTCTGGGCCTCGGAGGCGGGCCACTATCGCACGTTTCTCAATCTTGCGGAGCAATTGCCGGAGCGGCTGAACGTGGCGCAGCGCTGGTCGGAGTGGCTGGACTTTGAGGCCACGACGATACAGGCGCAGTCCATCAGCCCGGCGATGCACAGCCGCGCGCCGTAGACGGCGCAGAAACTGCGGGGCCGATGTCGCCTTTCGCGCCGCCTGGCCCTTACGCTGTACATCACCGTTTTCAGCCGATAGTGTTCTCGCCGACTGCGGCGAATTGACGACAGGCGTTTCTTTCGAGGCGAACTTTGAGCATGTCGAGCAGCGTCAACCCGCTGGAAACCGCGCACGGGGGCGACTTCGCAGGCGTGCGCCAACTCTCGATTTTCGTCGAGAACCGCGTGGGGCAACTCCTGCGCATGACCAAACTGCTCGAAACCGAACGCGTCCGCATTCTGGGACTCTCGGTCGACGGCAAGGTCGATTGCGCAATCGTCCGCATGATCGTCAGCGACCCCGACGCCGCCACACAGATGTTCGCCGAATCCGGCTTTCCGGTGAGTGAGTGCGAGATGCTGGTGGTCGGCTTGCCGCAGGGCAGGCGCGGCATCATGGCGATTTGCGCGGCGCTGATCGGGGCGGAAATCAACATCAACTACCTGTATCCGCTTTGGGCCGACGAAGACCGCCCGCAGTCCCTCGCGATTCAGTGCGAGAATTTGCCGCTGGCCGCCACGGTGCTGCGTGAGAAATCGTTCACCGTGCTGACGCAAAGCGATATTTGACCCCGCGCTCCGACACAATCTGACACCCCGTTCCCGGAAATTGGCTAATTCCTGATACTATTTTGTTGCCGAACGACCGCGCTGACGCCGGCCGTTTGGCGCTTGGCGAACGCCGGGCCCTCGGCGGGCAAGGCGGGATTCTCGTGCGGGCCGGCCATTACGGTATGAACTGAAAGGACTCTCGATGCGAAACTGGAAGAACCTGCTGGCGATCGTCGCCGGCTTCGGGCTGGTGGCTTCGTCTGCGTGGGCGCTGGGCATCGGCGACGATGCACCGCCGCTGACGATCAAGCAGTGGATTCAGGGCCAGCCCGTGGAAATCGCCAAGGGCAAGGACAAAAACGTCTACGTGGTCGAATTTTGGGCCACCTGGTGCGGACCGTGTCGCAAGAGCATTCCGCACATCAACGACCTGGCGAAGAAGTACGCCGACAAGGGGCTCGTGGTCGTTGGTGTCACCGATGAGGAAGGCGCCATCGAGAAGGTGCAGGGCTTCGTCAAAGAGTATGGCGACAAAATGACCTACACCGTCGCCGTCGACAGCAGCCGCGCCACCACCGCCGCCTACATGGGCGGCGTGGGCGCTCAGGGCATTCCGACGGCCTTCATCGTCGACAAGGGCGGCAAGCTGGTGTGGCACGGCCACCCGATGGACCCGGAGTTTGATACGACGATCGAAAAGGTTCTCGCCGGCAAGTTCGATACGGCCGCTGCCAAGGCCGCCGCTGCCAAGCGCGAAGAAATGCAGAAGCAGGCCCTCGAGGCGCAGAAGTCCCTCGTCGCCTACTTCGAGGCGGTCAGCTCGCAATCGGGCGCTGAATCGGCCAAGGAACTCGGCGAAAAGGCCTTCAAGGCGGTCGAAGGCAACGCGCAAATGCTCAACATGTTCGCGTGGACCATTCTGACGGACGAGCGCGTCGTGAAGCGCGACATCCCGCTCGCGCTCAAGGCCGCCGAGAAGGCCAACGAACTGACGAAGGGCGAGAGCTGGGAAGTGCTGGACACCTACGCTCGCGCCCTGTTCGATTCGGACAAGGCCGCCGAAGCGGCGACGCAGCAGGAAAAGGCCGTGAAGCTGTGCGACGATGCCACCGCGAAGGTCGACCTGGCCAAGACGCTGGCCAAGTACAAGGCGGCGGCGAAGTAACTCTCGGCGCTACCTCGAAGTAGTATCGAAAGATCACGGGCGGCGCGAGCCCAGGCTCGGCGCCGCCCGTTTTCTTTTCAATCTCGATCGCGGGCTGTTGCGTAGACAATCTGTCAGAGCGCGATGAGTCTGGCCGGCCGCACAGCGTCGGCCTGTCGCGGCACCGAAATGCGGTGCGCTCGCGCGAATCGCATGCCGACCATAACGGTCGGCATCGCGCCCGCCGCTGGACAAATCGGACGAGTGAAACCCGTCCTACTTGCGCTCGGCGAAGACCTTGACCGCCGCCGCCGTCCCGCTGCCCAGTTCAAACTTGTGACCCATTTCGAAGAGCACCTGCTCCAGCCCGGCGATCGCCGCGAGCATGTCGAGCGAATCGATCGCGCCCATGTGGCTCAGGCGCACCACCTTGCCTTCGATGTGGTCCTGGCCGCCGGCGAGGTGCAGACCGAAGCGCTCGCGGAGCTTCTTGCGGAGGTCTTTCTCGACGACGCCGTTGGGCACGACGAGCGCGGTGACGGAGTCGCTGGGGCGCTTGCTATAGACCTCGACATGCATGGCGCGGGCCGCGGCGCGGGTCGCTTCGGCCATCGCCGCGACGCGCTTCCAGACCTTCTCCATGCCCTCTTCGAGCAGCATGTTGAGCGTGATGCGCAGGCCACGCACCAGCAAATGAGCCGGGGTGTACGGGGTATCGCCTTTGAGCATCGCCTTACGGGCCGAGGCAAGATTGTTGTAGAAGCAGTGCTGCCCCTTATTGCCCTCGATCACCTTCCACGCCCGCTCGCTCACGCTCACGAAGCCCAGCCCCGGCGGCAGCATGAGCGCCTTCTGTGAGCCGGTCACCACGATGTCGACGCCCCACTCGTCGGGCTTAAGCGGCAGCGCGGCGGCGCTGGTGATGCAGTCGGCGATCAGAAGTTTGTCGTGCTTGCGACAGATCGCTCCGATCGCCTGCAGGTCGCAGGCCGTCGCCGTGCTGGTTTCGCTGTGCACGACCATTACATTCGTGATCTTCGGGTCGTCCTTGAGCAGCTTCTCGATCGCGGCAGGGTCGACGGCGTGACCCCATTCGACCTTGTGGTCGATGCAGTCGATGCCGAACTGATTGGCGATCTTGCCCCAGCGCTCGCCGAACTTGCCGCCGTTGATATTCAGGAACTTCGAGCCCGGCGGATTGCAGCCGACGATCGCGCCCTCCGCGGCGGCGGTTCCCGAGCCGGTAATCGTGATGACGTCGTTGGTGGTTCCGAAGACCTGCTTCAGCTTGGTGTTGCACTCGGCAAAGAGATCTTTGAACCACTGCGTCCGGTGATGCTCAAAAGGCCGCGCCATCTCCAGCAGCGCTTCCTCGGGAACGGTGCACGGACCAGGCGTAAACAGACGAATCTTTTTCATTTCGGCGCTCCTTCGCGAATGGCTACGCGGTTTGATGGGGGAACAATATCGACATGATATCCGACGTCGAATGATCGGTGGCGGAAGCCGCCGCGCGAACATCCGAGCCGCACGCCGCTTGCGTCGGCAGTGTCGGGAGCACGGCACCCGCCGTTCTGTTCCTACGACCGCCGGCCGAATCGTTCGGGCGATCCGCACGACTTTATGGACCCCAAAAAACACGAGCGGCATGCGCAACTTTCGTTGCCCATGCCGCTCGGAATGTTCAAGTTCTCACCGCGACGACAAGCGCCGCGGCGACTCGCCGATCAGGAGATCGGATTCTTACGGACCGGTCAGCAGCGTCACGAAGCCGGCGATGTCGCCGACCGAGATCACGCTGTCGCCGTTGATATCGCCGGCGTTGATGTTGCAGGTCGGATACGTCGAAGCGTAGCCGGCCGGATCGGTCAGCGCGAGGACGAAGCCCGCGATGTCGCCGACGCTGACGATGCCGTCGCAGTTCATGTCGCCGATGAGGACCGACGGCGTGCTCGGGACGGGCAGGGTCGTGCTGGCGGTGGCCGCAGTGCGGAACGCCTCGATGCGGGCGTTGCCGTTGGTCGGACCGACGTTCGCCGTGAAGAAGAACGTGTAGGTCGTGCTCCAGCGGAGGGCGTTGGCGTTCGGGTTGCCGGCCAGAGTCGCGTCAGCGATCCAGCGAACCTTGCCACCGCTGTAGCTGCCGGTCCACGCGTTGTTCGTGTAGGGCTCGCCGCTGTGGTACTTCGGGAAGGTCATGCCGACGTTGGTGATGTTCAGGCCCGACGGAGCGTCGACCTCGAAGGCATACACCGAGTTGTGCGAGTTCATGTTGTAGACGGCGTAGTTGTAGGTCCAGGTGCCGTCGCCGTTGTCACGGACGAAGCCGCCCATGTCGATCGAGCCCAGGTTGGCGCCATCCAGGAAGACCTGATTGACGACCGCGCCCGGCGTGTGAACCGGCCAGCGGCGAATCGCCGGGATCGTCGTGTTGAAGGTGCCGGTCAGGCCGATGCTGAAGTTCGGGCTGACGCCGCCGATCAGAGCCTGACGCGACGAGACGTTGTTGTTGCCGTTGCCAGCCAATGCGTCGTCGCGGGCGACATAACCGGTCTGGACGTAGTAGATCGCGCCCGCGTTGAGGGCCGGGTTCAGATCGTTGACGTTGACCTGAATGCGCTTGTAGATCGCGTTGCCGGTGGCGTTAAACGCGATGGTGTACGGATAGGGGAAGGCGCCGGTCGTGGCGTTGATGTCCGAACGCGGACCGAGCAGGTTCTGCGAACCGTTGCGGGCCGAGGTGTACGGATCCCAGCAGCCGACGCCCAGCGTGCTGCAGCAGCCGCCGCAGGTGGGCGAGCAGCTGGCGCAGAAGCCGTTCGGCAGGCCGCCCTGGCTCTGCAGAGCGCAGAAGCTGTGCTTCAGCCAGCCCATGCCGATCTGCTCGAAGCGACCCTGACTGTTAATGCGGTAGACGTCCTGCGAGATGACCGGGTGGTTGTTGTTGCTCTGCACCCAGTTCAGCGGAACCGTACCGATGTTGCACGAGGTCGTGCCGATCGAGAACGAGCGGAACGTGTCGGCACCGACGGTGACGTTGCCGAAGGCCGCCGGAACGGCCATGTTGCCGGTGACAACGTCGGCGCCGGCGTTTTCGATGTTGATGCCATCGAGCTGCGGCGTGACATTGTCCACCGTTTCGACGGGCTCAACCGCCGGCGCGGTGCCAGCCTCGGGCGTGGTCGCGAACGCGGCCGGCGCGGCGAAGGCCAGCGCAACGGCGATTGTGCAGACAGGCGCGAACAGCTTCTTCACAATGCAACTCCTGATACGGGGAAGCGAAACTTGATCCAGTCTGACCCGTTCGCCGCGAGAGACGCGGAGACAGGCTGACAACCCAGCGATTTAGACGACGTTACTCGGACGACTTTGCGAATGCAATACAAATTGCTCACGTTAGAGAATGATCTTTGTCAGAACTTATCGGGACGACCGCAAGCCTTCAATTCTCGCGGCTGTTAGAAACGGTGAAAGCGTCCGCATCGGCCAAAACGCTCATATTTTCAGCCCACAGCTGCAGGCTACTTCCGATCGTCAAAGTCGGCTTCTAGCGACCGCAACACTTTCCGGACGGCGATCGCTTCCGACGGGGCCATCTTGTCGATGATCATCACGCCGTCGAGATGATCGATTTCGTGCTGCCAGATGCGGCTAACAAACCCGGAACTGATGGCCTCAATCGGCTTGCCGTTTCGATCTTGTGCGACAAGCCGGCATTTCACCGAGCGTCGCACCTGCACATTAATGCCCGGCAGCGACAGGCACCCTTCTTCGGCCTCGGCCCAGCCCGAACGTTGGTCGAGCTTGGGATTCAGGTAGACCCGATCGTCGACGGCCTCGCCGGTCGCATTCATCACGAAGAGCCGCAGGTCGACGCCGACCTGAGGCGCCGCAAGGCCGACGCCCTTGTGATCTCGCATGATCTCGAACATGCGCGTGATCAGCGCGTCGAGCCAGGGGCCGAAATCTTCCACTGGTTTCGCTACCCGGCGAAGACGGGGATCCGGGTAGTGCAACATCCCAAGTGCGGCGACGTCCAAAACGGGCCTTTCTGCGTAAAACTGCGATGCGGTCGACGATATTCCCGGTCGCGAAAAAATTCTGTCTGGTATGCAATGACCGGGCTACGGCGGGGTTGCGGTCTTCATTTGCTCGTAGAGGAATGTCTCGGCCCGCGAGAAGCGATCGAAGCTCGCCCGCAGCTCTTTATCCAGTTGCTCAAGATTTTTTTGCACTTCCGGCGCTTTTCCGCTCGCCGGCAGCGACTCCATCGTGGCTCGCACCCGCGCCACGGTGTTGTCGAGCGCCACCGCCGCTTCTGCGAAGTCTCGCGCCGCCTGATACACCGGCGCCTTGTTCTTTTCCGCCCCGCTCGGGCCAAAGAGCACCTTTGACGGATTCAGCGCGATTTCCTGAATCCCGCGTCGCAGTTCGCTGCTGGCTTCCGAGACGTTGTCAAACGCCCGCATCAGCGCCGGCTCGCCATTCAGCACAATCCGCTTGCCGGCCTCGCTGACGACTTCGATATCCGCAATCGCCGCCTGCGTCTGCGACATCGCCACGTGCAGCTTGCCCAGAATGGTGTTCGGATTGTCTTTCTCAAACTCGAGCCGCAGCTTGCCGAAAATGTCGCGATCGATGACCTCGGCTGTGTTTTTCACGCTCGCCACGGCACTCTCGATGCCCGGACGGGTGGTCTTCAACAGCCCCACCGCCTCGCCCAGGCCGCTCGAAAGCTCATCCAGCGCCACATGCAGCTTGGCGACCGTGCTGGCCGAATCGTCACGCTGAAACTCCTCGCGCAAGAGCGAGGCCGTTTCCACGAAGCGGTCGAGCACTACATGCACTTTCCCCAATAGCGCGGCCTGATCGGTCGGCGATAGTTGACTGCTGAGGCCGTTCGTGATCGTGTTCACATCATCCAGGCTTTTGGAGATCTTGAACGCGAGCGACCCCTCCGCCCGCGGGTCGAGCATCCCCTCCACCATGTCCATCAACCCGCCTTCGCCCAACACTCGCGCCGATAGCCCTGCGATCGCCGCGGCAAAGCTCTCCGGCGGCTGCCCCAGGATCGGCTGGTCGCCGAGCGCCGTGGCCTGCGGCGTGCCGAGCGACTGAATGTTCAGGTAGCCGTTGCCGCCCACCGCCGGCTGATTCGAATTGATCTTGCAGTCCCGGTAAATCACCAGATCCTGCATCACCGCCGCACCGACGACGACATAAGTCTCGGCGCCGTCCTGGGAGTCGATCCGCTTCACGCCCACGCTGGTGATCTTTCCGACCTGCACCGAATTGGCGAGCAGCACCGGCCCCCCTACCGCCAGCGGCACGACGCCCTGCTGATGTCGAAAGAGCACCTCGATGTTGCGAACGTTCGCCGGCAGCGCGAGCTTGTAGAGCCAGATGAAGGTCGTGAGGAATAGCCCCAGCATCACGATTGCAGTCAGGCCCAGCAGCAGGTCTTCGTTTCGTCTTCGCATTCGTTCGTGGCTTCCGCTGCCGGAGTTGCGCGCAACCGCCCTGTGCTCGCGACGACGGGGCGACAGCCGACGACGACGCAGGCCCAGTGTGCCAGATCATCGCGATTCGCCGCCTGCGCGACAAGTGCCCGCCCTGCCCACCGGCCGCTCGCATCCCCTCGACCGGGCCCCGTCGGGCGGATTCCGGCTCTCCGTCTGATCAGATATAGTGCATCCAAAATCGCCGCCGTCGCGGACGCGGCTCTTCATCAAATCTGCTTGCGATAGCCAATCACCGCCAGCGAGGAATCCATGAAACCAGGACCGGGAACCAAGGATCTCTTGGGCAAAGTGGCGCTCGTCACCGGCGGGTCGCGCGGCATCGGGCGCGCAATCTGCGAGGCGCTCGCCGCTGAACAGGCCACCATCGTCGTCAACTACGTTTCAAAGCCTGAGTCGGCCAATGAAGTGGTCGAAATGTTGAAGCGCGACTATCAGGTCGATGCAGTGGCATACAAGGCCGACATCGCCAAGGTCGACGAGTGCGACCAGATGGTCGAGCAGATCATGGCCAAATACGGCCATGTTGATGTCCTCGTCAACAACGCCGGCGTCACGCAGGACAAGAGCTTTCTCAAGATGACGCTGGATCAATGGCGCGGCGTGCTCACGGTGAACCTCGATGGCGTCTTCAACATCACGCACAAGATCCTGCCGCAGATGGTGAAGCGTGAGTGGGGACGAATCGTGAACATCACCTCGATCGTCGGGCAGATCGGCAATTTCGGTCAGGCCAACTACGCCACCGCCAAGGGCGGCCTGATCGCGTTTACCAAGACGCTGGCCCGCGAAGTGGCGAAAAAAGGCGTGATGGTGAACGCCGTCGCTCCGGGCTACATCGAGACCGACATGACCGCGAAGGTCTCGCCGGAAGTGCTGAAATGGGTGTGCGACATGACGCCCGTCGGTCGCCTGGGCCGCCCGGACGAAGTCGCGCGTGCCGTGCGCTTCCTGGCCGCGCCGAATTCGGGCTACATCACCGGTCAGGTGATCAACGTCAACGGCGGCATGTACATGTAGAAAGTAGCTTCGAGGCTCGAGTGGCGCGTTGTGAGTGAAACATGCGCCGCCGCGCGGCGCCGCAAGATTGGCGCGACGCGCATAGTCTGCCTCGTCGATAACTCGCTGGCCGCGTCGCGCAACGCCGGGCGCCCGATTCCGGGCGCGCTCCCGTTCGTCAGGCTCCGCTAACGAATACACCCTCCAAATCGGTCGATGTTCTTCCTGATTCGGTGTCCGCGGCGCGCGAGGTACGCGCCCCGCGCGGCGCCCGCGCGAGGACGCTCGACCCTTGTCCACTTCCCCAGACAATCCGCGCCGCGCTGCGCCGCCCGTTGCGGGGCCGCCGCCCAACGCCGCAACGCCGCAGCGGGCCGCCGCCACAGCGCCTCCGCCCGCCAAACCGGCGACTCCCGAAACAGCCCCGGCCTGGACCGACGCCGCCAAAGCGCGCGTGCTCGACGCAAACCAACACACCGTCAGTGCTGCCGATTTTGCGGACGTAGACGGCGATCAACCTGACGCCGCCGATGCGTTTTTTCTGCCGCCCTCATCGGCCGTGATTGCCGGCGCAGGATCGGCCCGAGGCGAGGCAGGCGACGAGGTTGCAGACGGGTTTCGCGTCGAGGCCGAGCTGAGTGCCGCGCAGCCGCGGGCCACGGGCTCCGCAATCGCGCTGCCTCCCGGCGCAACATTCCAATCTATGTTTACCGCCGAGTCGGAACTGGTCCGCGAGCGCCCCGCGCCGCCGGCCGCCAACGCAACGACTTCGCCCAAAAAGCCCGCTGCCAATGGAGGCCGATCATGACGCCGCTACACGCCGAGCTGATCGGCTTTGGTCGCTGGGGCTGCGCGGCGCTGGTCGCGTTGTTCGCTTCCCCGCCGCCCGCGCCGTCGCCGAGTTCGCCTCGGCCCGACGGCGCCGGTGCAGAGCCGACCCGCACGCTGGTCGGCTTCGCGAATCCCAGTCGTCGCGTGGCCTTTGCCGCCACGACCCGCGGCCGCATTGGCCGCATCTCCGTCGAGGAAGGCGCGCCGGTGAAGGCCGACGCGCCGCTGCTGGAGCTCGACGCGGAGCTGCAGCGCCGCCGGACGGAGATCGCCCGCGCCGACGCCGAATCCAAGCTGGAAATCGAGTTGGCCCAGGTCCGCCTCGACGCGGCAGTGGCCGAAAAGACCCGCATCGAAGCTCTGGCGCAGGATCGTGGAGCGAGCGCCAAAGAACTGAGCGATGCGCAGGCTCTCGCATCCGCCGCCCTCGTCGAACACAAGCAAGCCGAATTCGCTCAGCAGCAGCAGGAGCGCGATTTCGCCCTGCAGCAGGAAATCCTCGATCAGCACGCCCTGCGGGCGCCGTTCGACGGA
>JALHOX010000122.1:0-7801 GCA_022842805.1 Phycisphaerae bacterium
GTGCCCATGCAGCAATTCGAAATTGGCATCCTCGGCGCCGGCAACGCGGCGGAGGGGATCGTCGCGGCGTTGCTGCGCAACAGCACGTTGCTCGACGACCGCATCATCGTTTCCAATCGCAATCCCGACCGCCGCCAGGTCTTCACGCAGCGCTTCGGCATCGCGGTGACCGACGACAACTGCCACCTCGTCCGCAACAGCTACATCCTGCTGGTGGCGGTGAAGCCGCAGAACCACCGCGAGCTGTTCAAGGAGATCGGCAATCTGGTGCGAGAAGATCATCTGATCGTCTCGATCATGGCCGGCGTCAGCACGCGTTCGATCGAGAGCCTGATGCCGCACATCCGCGCCCGCGTTGTGCGTGTCATGCCCAATCTGCCGATGCACGTCGGCTGCGGCATGGCGGGCGTTTTCCCCGGGCAATATGCCAGCGACGCCGACCTGCTGCGGGCGCAGCGCATCTTTGATGCCGGCGGCAAGACGGTCCACATCGACGACGAAGCGCTGATGGACGCCGTTACGGCCGTCTCGGGCTCGGGGCCGGCGTATTACTACTTTTTCACCGAGGCGATCGTCGAGGCGGGCAAACGGGCCGGATTGACGCCGCGGTATGCACAGTTGCTGGCGAAGCAGGCTTGCCTTGGCGCGGCGCGGATGATGATCGAGTCCAACGAGTCGCCGGACGTGTTGCGCGACAAGGTCACCTCTCCCAACGGCACGACCGCCGCGGCGCTGAAGAAGATGCAGGAGTCGAAAGTATTCGACGACATCGTCGAAGCGGTGCTGGCGGCCTTTCAGCGCGGTCGCGAACTGGGGCAATAGGGTCAGACGCTGTCCGGTCGCGGCCGCATCTTCATCGCTGTGCAGCGCTCGGCCAGTTCCACGATGTGGATGGCCGTCAGCGCCTTGTCGCTCTCCGGAAGCGAGCGCCAGGCGCCGTTACGCTCAAGAATCTCGACGCTGCTGCTGGCGGCGGCGATGGCACTGGGGGCGTTGAGGACGATTGCGTCGAGGTTTTTGGATTGGAGCTTGCGCTCCGCGGCGGCGCGCGGGTCGCGATCTTCGAGGGCGAAGCCGATCAGGGCCTGATCCGGTCGCGCCTCGCGCCCCAAGCGGGCCAAGATGTCGGCGGTGGGGGCCAGTTCCAGCGTCAGGGGCGTGGCGGTCTTCTTGTGCTTATGGTCGAGCCGCGCGGCGGGGCGATAGTCGGCCACAGCGGCGGCCATGATCAGCGCGTCGTGCTGCGGCCATGCGTCGACGCACGCCGTCAGCATTTCCGCGGCGGAGACGACGCTCACCGTGTTCAACTCTGGCGGCACGGCGACTTGCAGAGGGCCGTGGATGAGCGTGACGCGATGGCCGCGCTGTTGGGCTGCGACGGCGATCGCGACCCCCATCCGGCCCGAGGAGTCGTTGGACAGATAACGGACGGTGTCGATGTATTCGCGGGTCGGGCCGGCGGTGATGAGGATTCGCATCGGCGGCTTGGATGCAGCAGCCGGCGGGCGGTCGCTCATGGTGTGCGGTCACCATCGGGGCGCGCTGCGGTTCTGCGGCGCGGTGGGCGGGCCTTTAGGAGTTGGGCGGCGGCGGCGTAGATCGCGTCGGGTTCGCTCATACGGCCGCTCCCCACCGTTCGGCAGGCCAGCCAGCCCTCATCGGGGCCGACAAAATGGACCTTTGCCTCGTCGCGCAGAAATGCGAGGTTGCGTTGCGTGGCCGGGTGGTTCCACATGCGCGTATTCATGGCGGGGGCCATCAGGATCGGGCAATCGCTGCCGAGCAGCAGCGCGCTGACCAGTTCGTCGGCGATGCCGTGGGCCAGCTTGCCGAGGATGTTTGCGGTGGCGGGGGCGACGATGAGCAGGTCGGCCCGCTCGGTGAGCGTGAGATGGTGAATATCGGCGTTGCCGGTCGTCTCCCACGCATCGGTGAAGACGGCGCGGCCCGTAAGCGCGCGAAATGTGACCGGACCGACGAAGCGCTGGGCGTTGGCGGTCATGCAGACCGTCACACCGCAGCCGCTTTGGACCAGCGCCGAAGCGAGAGCGGCGGCCTTATAGGCGGCGATCCCGCCGCAGACCGCGAGCACGACTTCGTAATCGGTCAGTGATTCAGTGCTGGGGCGCGTCAAGGCAGGGTCTCATCGCGCCGCGGCGGGCGAGGTCAGCGTCTCTGTCCCGGCCGGACGATGTTGCTGGCGTCGTAGTCGATCTTCAGCTTGTCGGCCATGATTTCGGCGATGGCGATTTCGATGGGCGACTTGCCGGCGGGGTCGACCAGCGGGCGGGCACCCTGCATCAACTCAAGCCAGCGTTTCTGCACCAGGGCGCAGAGCTTAAAGCGGCCGCCGACCTTGTTCATGATCTCGTCGCTCTTAAGAGCTTCAATCATCGCGGGTTCGTCTCCCAGACCCGGTCCCCTCGGGCCTGCGTGGTTGCATGTTCCGGGTTTCGCGTGCGTCCTACGCCGGCTTGGCGTTGAGGATCGAGAGGATGCTCGCGACCGAATTCCCGATTGTATCGTTGGTAATGAAGTGTTGGTAGCAGCCGGAGTTGCGCGCGAAGGCGATTTCGCCGTCGGCCTTCTGAAGGCGGCGGGCCTGCAGTGCCTCGGATTCGGTCTGGCGGCCTTCGAGACGCGCCTTCAGGGTCTCCATCGTCGGCGGTAAGATGAAGATGCGAATAGACTTAGGCATCCGCGTCGCAATCTGAGCCGCGCCCTGCACGTCGATTTCGAGAATAATCGTGCGACCGGCGGCGATGGCGGCTTCCACCGGCTTGCGGGGCGTGCCATACCACTCGTTCAGGTACTCGGCGGTTTCCAGAAACTCATCGTTGCGGGCCATTTCGTCGAAGCGCTGGCGGCTGATGAAGTGGTAATCCTGGCCGTCCACCTCGTGGCCGCGGAGCTTCCGCGTGGTGCAGGAGACCGACCATTCGGAATTGGGGATGAGTCGGAGAAGCTCCTCGCAGATCGAGGTCTTTCCGGCGCCGGAGGGGCCGCTGATAACCAAGAGAGTGCCGGGCATCCCGCGTTGTTATCCCGGCGGAGGGGTGTTCTTTCAAGGGGAGAGACGGTATTCCGCGGAGAGTCGGACCCGGCGGTGGGGACGCCGGCTACTGACCGCGGACGGCCCGGAAGGCGCTCAGGCGGCGACGGGCGCGTTCGAGCGCGGGACGGTCGACCGGGGCATTGCGCTCAAGGGTCGCAACCGCTGCTTCCTCGGCCTTCACGATGGCGTCGCTGACTTCTTCGGCGGCGACAGCGCGATTCGTCAGGACCGAGACCTTGTTGCCCGCGACCTGGGCGAAGCCGCCGTCGATGACCACCCGCTTGGTGCGGCCGTCGGCGTTGTAGCGGACCTGTCCGACGCCCAGCTCGCACATCAGGGGGGCGCGGTCGCGAAGGACGCCCAGCTCGCCGTCGTGGGCGGGCAGGATCACCGAGTCGGTGGTCAGGTTCAGGAGCTCGCGCTCGGGGGTGATGACGACGAGATTGAGGTCTTTTGCGGCTGCCATAGTTTGGAGAAAGATAGTGTCGGCGACGGGGAATGCCAAGCGGGTGGGTCGGCGAACCGGGGACGGAGGTCCTACAAGTATCGGTTGGGTCCGATTAGGCTGCGCGACAAGGCGGGCGAGTCTCGCCGCGAGGCTCCACTGTCGTCCGGGCGTGACGACGATCGCGGAAGCTCGAAACATCCCGCCTTTTCGAACGGAGTGAAAACGATGAAAGCACTGAAAAGGATCGCGACCCTGTTTGCCTGTAGCGCGATGTTCCTGGCGCCGCAGACCCTGGCCGACGACAAGAAGCCGGCGGCCGCCGCGACCGACGCCGCGAAGGCTGCCGCGGCGCACGCGATGCCGGATGAAAAGGCGATGGCCGAGGCGATGGAGAAGATGGGCAAGCTCGGGCCGAATCACGAGTTGCTCAAGGGCATGATCGGGGACTGGGATTACACCATGAGCTGGTGGATGGACCCCAGCCAGCCTGCGCAGACTTCGAAGGGCATGGCCAAGCATGTTTCGATGATGGAGGGGCGCTACGTTCACTCGGATCATCAGGGGACGATGGCGATGCCTGATCCCGCCAATCCGGGCAAGTCGGTTGAAAAGCCCTTCCACGGCGCGGGCGTGACGGGCTATGACAACATGAAGCAGAAGTTCGTCAGCGTCTGGATGGACAACATGAGCACGGGCTTGTTCATGACCGAAGGCACCTACGACGCGGCGGCGAAGACCTTCACCTATCACGGGGACATGGATGACCCGATGATGTCGGGCAGCAAGGTGCACGTGCGTTACACCATCAAGATGACCGACAATGATCACCACGACTTCACCTGGTACGAGACCCGCGGCGGTCAGGAGATGAAGACGATGGAAATCAAGTATGCCCGCAAGAAGTAATCGCGCATTCGTTCCGCTGAACTGATTCGCGCGTTGCGGGCGGCGCCGACCGCCGCCCCGCGGCGCGGGTTGTTTTGGGGGTGTCTGTTTCCGCCGACTCGCTCGTTATCATCGTTGTTTCCGCCGACGGCGCTCCGCGCCCGCGCGGTACGAGGAGTTCCATTGAGCACGCCGGATCGGATGTTGATTGAGCGTCTCCGCACTGCGCGCGTCGTCGCCTGTCTGGGGCACGAGACGCCGGACGCCGACTGCCTCGGCTCTGCCGGCGGATTGGCGCTCGGGCTGCGGGCGATGGGCAAAGAGGCGCGGCTTCTGATGCCCGGTGGTGTGGCCCGAAAGCTCGATTTTCTGTTGGGGATCGGCGATCTGCGGCGCGAGACCGAGGCCGCCGCGCTGGCCGGCTGCGACCTCGCCGCAATCTGCGACACGGCCAAGGAAAAGCGCGTCAACGGGCCGGGCGGCTACGCGGCGCTGCAACATCTGCCGATCGTCAATATCGACCATCACGCCACCAACAGCGGCTACGGCACGCAGGCGTGGATCGACGCCACGCGGAGCAGCGCCTCGGAAATGGTGTTCGAGGTTCTGCAGGCGCTCGACGCGCCGATCGATGCGCGGCTGGCAACGCTGATTTACGCCGGCATCTTTTCGGATACGCAGGGCTTTTCGCTCAGCAACACGACGCCGCGGAGTCTGGAAGTGGCGGCGGAGCTGGCGCGACGCGGGGCGCGGGTGTCGGAGGTTTGCGAGCGGCTGGATCGCAGCGTGAGCTGCGACGAGTTCGCGCTGCTGCGCGTCATTTATGCCAACACCCAGCTCAGCGAGGACGGCGCGCTGGCCTGGAGCAGCGCCAGCTACGCAGAGATCACCGGGGCCGGCTGCAACGCGGACACGATCGACGATCAGGTTGAAGTTCCGCGCAGCATCGAGGGCATTCGCGTCGCGGTGCGGATGAACTTTCGCGGCGAAGGGGGGCTTTCGATTTTGGCGCTGGCCGAGCAATTCGGCGGCGGCGGTCATCACGCGGCGGCCGGCGCACGGCAGCGCGGCGAGCTGCGCGAGATTGTGACGCGGGTGTTGGGGGCGGCGCGCGAGTTTTTGCGGACGCGCTGAATATCAGCCGGCGGTCGGCTGCGGCACGCGCGGATCGCGGGGCGCATGGCCCGCTTGCGAGCGATCTCCGCCATTGCGGGCGGCAAAAGCCGAATCGGCCGCGACGCCCGCGGCGAGGTATTGATCGACCACGCTCGCGCCGCCCATGAACCGGGTCAGGATCGAGCGATCGACCTTCGGCAGATCGACCAGCGCGAGCGCATCGAGCGTGTTGCCGAATTCGGGGTCGACATTAAAGCCCAGAATCTTTGCGTCGAGCTTGAGGTATTGGCGCAGCAGCACCGGCATTCCGCGATGGTCGGCCTCCAGGTCGCGGACCAGTTGCTCCACATCGCGGATGTCGCGCACCATTGCGCGGCAGGCGTTGGCGTCGAGCTCGCGCATGCGAATCTTCGGCGGCCGGCGGGCGCGCACGCCGCGGGCCAACTCCTCGTCGTACTGGTTGGCCCGCAGGAACGCCATCAGCAACTCTTGGGTGACGCACGAGAATTCATCGCTGATGCTGACGACGCCGAAGAGCCGGCGATAGCGTGGATGTCGTGCGGCGAAAGCGCCGATGCCCTTCCATAGCAGCATGAGTGGGGCGTAGTCGCGCTGATAGCCCGGAGACACGAACGAGCGGCCGAGTTCGATGGCGGGGCTGATCTGCTGCAAAAGCCGCGGCGAAAACTCGAACAGCGACTGCGTGTAGAGCCCGCCGGGGCCGAAGCGGGCAAGCAATTCATCGGTCGGGCCCAGGCGGTATGCGCCGGCCACCTCGTTGCGGCTGTGGTCCCAGGCGAACAGGTGCTGGTAATGGGGGTCGAATCGATCGAGGTCGGCGGCCCGTCCCGTACCCTCGCCTACGGCACGGAAGGCCAACTCGCGCAGTCGGCCGATCTCCTGCAGTGTGTGCGGGATCTGGTCCGCCGCAGCGCAATAGACGCCGAAGTGACCATGCCGCACGAGGAGCGCCTGGGTCGGCAGCGATCGGACTTCGTCGCTCAGGTCGCGGCGCTCGCCGCTGAGCGCGTGGTCGGCGCCCGCGGGCTTGGGAGTCTGCTTCCGCCCGGTCGCGGTTCGCTCGCTCAGCAACTGCACGCGCAGCCGCAGGTAGTGCATCAGCCCGTTGGCGAAGTCTTCATTGCCGGTTTCGCTCCCGTCGCGATCGACGTGCACGGCTCGCCGCAGGCGGTCGATCGGCAGCGGTTCGCCGATATGGACGCGGACGGTCTTGCCGCGCATGGCGATCAATTCGCGCGGGATGAGCGCCGTGCGCAGCCGCGGGTGAATCAGCCCCGCCGCGTGAAACAGGGCGCTGTTGCGGCCCTCAAACCACATGGGCACGACGGTCGCGTCGGTGCGGTCGATGAGTTTGCCGACGGTCGAAAGCCACGGCGGATCGCTGACGCGTCGATCGCGCCAGCGAAAGCTGGCCACCTCGCCGGCGGGAAACGTGAGCAGGGTGTGTCCGTCGCGCAGCCACGAGATTGCGTCGCGCAGGCCGGATCGGCTGCGTTTGGCGGCCTCGGCGCCGCCGAACGGGTCGACGAAAAACGCCTGTCGCGCCATTTCGGGAATACGACCGAGGATGAAGGTCGAGAGCGAGCGGGCGTCGTCGCGGACGCGCCGCAGCAGGTCGAACATCACCAGCCCGTCGGCGCCGCCATAGGGATGGTTGGCGACGATGACGAGCGGCCCGGCGGCGGGGATCGCTCGTAAGGCGGCCTCGTCGAACTCGTATCGAAAGCCCACCTCGCCGATCGCGCCTTCGATGAACGTCTGATTCGGATCGCGCGATTGCAGGCGGGCGTGTTTGGCGTTGAGGTCGGCCAAGCCGAGCACGCGCTCGACGAGAGGGCGCGCGAAGTCATAGGCCCGATCGGAGAAACGCCGACCGCTGGCAGGCGGCAGTGAAAAGGGTCCGCCGGGTTTGGCGGGGGAGTCATTCGACATTCGTGCGCCCGACGTGGAGCTTCGCCGCGGGTGAGAACCCTCCGCGCCATCGCGACGGCTCCAACTCGGGTGGATTGTATCAGCAGGGATTTGGTTAGGTGGACAGCGCGAAAACGGGAAACGACGAATGTGTACGCGGCATCGCAGAGGGTGTAACCTAACGGATGCGCCGGAAACGGCTCGCGCTGTCGCGCGAGCGTGCATTCGCCCCGAGCGCACCACGTCCTAGAGGTTCAGGAATGCTGGAGAATCAAATGAAACCAGTTTCAATCCTAATGCTCGTCGCCGCGCTGATCGCCGCCGGCTGCAACAGCACGGAACCGACCGCTTCGCCGGGGGCTGCC
>JALHOX010000122.1:7811-10840 GCA_022842805.1 Phycisphaerae bacterium
GGGCCGGGGCAGGCCGTCATTCGGGTGAACGGCATGAGCTGCCCCAACTGCGCGAACTACATCGGCTACGAATTGAAGAAGATCAAGGGTGTGCGCGACGTCACGTTTGACCTGGGCAAGGGCACCGTCACCGCGACCTACGGCGGCCGCACGCCGACCGAGACCGAGTGGCGCAAGGCGGTCGAAGACGGCGGATTTACCTATGTTTCGGCCACCGGGGGCACGGCTGCGGTCGCCGCGAAAACCTGCGAAGCCTGCACCTGCGGCGATTGCAATTGCGGAAAGGGCGGCCACTGCAAGGCGAACTGCGTATGTGGATGATGCGCAGTCGAGCTGCGGCGTTACCCCTCGCGTTCTCGATCGTCTTTCTGAGCGTCGTTGGGGCTCAGGCGCAGGAGCCACCCAACGCGGCGGCCAGTGCGACCAGCCCCTCGCCGGGCCATGCGACCATCAAGCAGGCCTTTCGCTGGAGCAGCTTCCGGCTCGACGACGCGCGATTTGATCAGCAGCGCAACGGCCGCGACGCGGTGCTGAACACGACGGTGAGCGTGGGCATCGTGCGCGACTTCACGCTGGTTGTCAGCGGCGCCGCTCTCTTCCGCGAAGAGCGCTTCGATCTGGGGCGGCGCGAAGTGGATAACGACGGCGTCGGCGACATCACGCTGCTCGCCAAGTATCGCATCTGGCGCGAGGACACCAACCCGCTCGACACCAAGCGGCTCAGCGTCCTCATCGGCAGCGACATTCGCACGGGCGACGACCCCTTCACCAGCGATGGCTACAACCCAATCCTCGGACTGGCGTATACGCAGATCGCCGGCCGTCACGGCGTGAACCTCGCCGCTTTGTGGCGATTCACCACCGGCGGTGTCGAGCCGCCCACGGTCATGCCGGGCCAGACCGATGCCGATCTGCTCACCGCCGACTTCGCCTATCTCTACCGCATTTATCCGGTCGAGTACTCCGCCGAAACGCCCGGCGCGCTGTATGGGGTCGTGGAGCTGAACGGTCTCTACGAAACCAACGGCGACGCCCAGTTGTTCGTTTCGCCGGGGGTGATGTGGGAGGCGCAAAAGTATGTGATCGAGGCGTCGATTCAGGTTCCGGTCTGGCAAACGCTCGACAATCGCGCTCGCAGCGATTTCGTGTTAATGACGGGAATTCGGTTCTCGTTGTGAAGCGCACGGGGCGTTGGGAGGCGACATATCTGACGAACCGCGGCCCCAGGCGATCGGCCGCTTCGTCCGTGGGCATTCCCGAAACCGGGAACCGGCCCGGCCCGGCGGGCGTTAGAATCGGTGGATGGCGGATTCCGCAAGGATTTCGCCCGATGATCGGGCAAAATAACCGATTCAGACGGAGAATGATCATGTTCTGTCCCCTTCCATCACGCGCTTTCCGGCTCTTCGCGACGCTTTTGGCGGGTGCCGCTGTGGCGAGTGCCCAGCCCGCCGGCGGAGACGACGCCCGCGGGTCGAGGTCGACCGTCGCGTTGCTCAATCAGCGCATCCCCGAGGTGTCGTTCTCGGATCAGCCGCTCGAAAAAGTGATGGACTGGGTGCAGGAATACACCGGCGCCAACGTCGTCGTTCGCTGGCAGACGCTGGAGGATTCCGGCGTCGATCGCGACAAGCCGATCAGCCTGCGCGTGCGAAATCTGCGTTTTTCGCAGGTGCTCTGGATGGTCATGAACGAGGCCGGCGGGGCCGATATCAAGCTCGCCTACCGCGCCAGCGGCAATCTGATCGTGCTCTCCACCGCCGAAGACCTGGGCAAAGAGCTGATCACCAAGGTGTATGACATCAGCGATCTGCTGACCCGCGCGCCGCGCTTTGCGAACGCCGCTCAGCTCGATCCGGCCCAGGCTCTGCAAAACGTCGGTCAGCAGCAGGGCGGCTTCGGCGGCGGTGGCGGTGGTGGTGGTGGCGGCGGAGGTGGCGGCGGCGGCGGACAGGGCGGCCAGCTCTTTCAGGGTGGCGGCCAGAACAATCAGGAAGACGACGTCGACCCGCAGCAGGACATCGACCGCATCATCAAGTTGATCGAAGACACTGTCGAGCCGGACACTTGGACCGCCAACGGCGGGACGGGATCGGTCCGAAATTTCCGCTCACTGCTCGTGGTTCGTAACACGATTTTGGTTCACCAGCGCATCGGCGGCCTGCTCCGCGACGACGAAAGCCCCTGATGGAACGCAGTTGGGCTGGGGGGACCTGAAGCGGTGAGGCGGGTTTCACCCGCCTCTTTTCTTTTCTCCCATGCCTGGGGGTGCTCAGCCCGTCATGCAGCCCGCTTTACGGCAGCGTCGGCGCCGAGGCCGGCTGGGAAGTCGCGTCTTCGAAGAACGCCCGAAGCCCGCTGCGAATGCGGGCGATGTCTGTTTCGCCGACGCCGGCCGCGCGGGCTTCGCTCAGCAACGGCTCGACGCGGGCGTCCGCGCCGGTCGCCGTCGCGATCCACGCTCGCCAGCTCCAGGCATCGACGTTTGCCTTGTCGCTCTCGATCACCTGCCTCAGCCAACGGTCGACGACATCCGGGTCTGCCGCGCGAGCCTGGAGGTATCGCGCGGCGCAGGCGATGATGTAGCGGTGCAGGGCGGCGTCTACTTCGGCCGCCGTCGGGCGCGGGGCGTCGGGAGCCAGGGCCGCTTCGAGCAGGTGGCGTGCCTGATCGCGAGCGATCTGGATCTGGCCGGCGGCGAAGGCCGCCTCCACCAGCGGCACGCGAATCGGCTCGGCCAGGCTTTCGAGTTGCTGCTCCTGAATTTTGGGCAGTTTTTCGAGCGCCATTTGCAGGATCGCACTGGCGGCGGGCGGATTGTGACCCGCGTCGACCATCATCAGAAACTCGGCCTGCTCGGTCAGTGCGCGCGATTGCAACGCCGGCAGCCGGGCCGCCAGCGGGGCGGAGAGCAGCGCGGCGGTGCGGGCGCGGGCCGCCGCCAGCAGCCCGTCGCCGTCGACGGCTGCGAAGCCGGCGGCGAGTCGATAAGTCTCGGGGGCGAAGCTGCGGATGAGCGTGTCGACGTC
>JALHOX010000123.1 GCA_022842805.1 Phycisphaerae bacterium
GCCGCCGCTCCGACCGACATCGCCGCCGCCCCACAGACGCCGGCAGCCACTAGGCGCCACATCGGCCGCTGCAACTCGCCGGCGGTGATCGCCCCCGCAACGCTCAGGTCGGCACCGCATTCCGTGCAGCGCTGCCGCTCGCCATCCGAAAGGTCGTAGTCACACCGAACGCAGTGCGGAGCATCGCCCATACGCCGACCGCGGCGATACCACGAAAAAAACGCGAGCCCCAACAACGCAAACGCAACGAGTTGAATCAACTGCAGCCAGATTTGAAACACGACTCCCCGGCCTCCCAAGCTGTTTGAATTCGTTGCCGCGAACTCCGTCTCGTAGAATAATGATTCCCGACGCTCGAATTCCAGCAAAACCCGCGGAATCACGTATTCCAGAAGAAACGGAGCCTCACGATGTCCCGATCCCGCCTGCTCTCCCTGACCGCCCTCGCCCTCCCCCTCCTCGCCGGCTGCAACGGCTTTAACTGGGTCCGCCACGAGCGGCCGTTCGACTTCTCCAAGCCGGTGAACTCCGCCAACTCGCTCGATGTGCAACTCACCAACGGCGATGTCTCCGTCGTCGTCACGCCGGGCAGCGGCAGCGAGTTAAGAGCCAAGGGACGGATCTTCGCCAACGCCGGCACCGTGGAAGAGGCTAAGCGGCTGGCCGATCAGTCGGAGCTGACGATCGAGCCGACCGCGGAGGGCGCGACCGCCTCCGCCGGCAGCCGCACGCTTTACGTCCGCCTGAAGCGGCCCGCCGATATGACCACCGGCTCGGTCAACGCCGACCTCGAACTCACCCTGCCCGCGTCGATGTCGTTGACGCTGCAATCGACCAACGGCGGAATCACGGTGGAGTCCAACAGCGCGCCGGTCACCGCCAAATCGACCAACGCAAAGATTCGCATCAGCGAGCAATCCGGCGATGTCATCGCCACCACCACCAACGGCATGATCGAAATCGAAAGTCTGGGCGGCGGCGTGAAATGCAGTTCGACCAACGGTCGCGTGCGCATCGTCGCCAACCCGAACGCAACCGAGCGCATCCAGGCCAAGAGCTCGAACGGGCCGATCAGCGCCGAGTTTCCCAAGCTCGCCAGCGCCACGCTGCACACGAAGACGACCAACGGCGACGTGACCGTCCGGCAGAACGGCAGAAAGGCCCCCGAAGTGCGTCAGGCTGCCGACGCTGATAGCGCTCAGATCGACCTGAAGACGACCAACGGCGATATCTCGGTCAGCTTTGGGTCGGCGTCGAAGTGACGGACTCAGCAGCGCGAACGCGTCCGACCTCGCGGCGCGAGCCATGTTGCGCCACAACTTCGCAACACGTTTCGATCAGCCGCAACCGATCAAAGGGCTTCGAAGCGTAGGAGTCGCAGCCGGCGTTCAGGCATCGCTCTGCGTCGCCCGCCATCGCGTGAGCCGTGAGAGCCACGATGGGCCGTGGCCAGCCGCGATTGCGCAGCGTGCGAGCGAGGGTGTAGCCGTCCATCTCCGGCATTTGCATGTCGGTGATCAGCAGATCGCAGGGCGGCGGATCGTGCAGTGGGCCCTCCACATCCGCCCCCACCGACAGAACCTCCAACGCCACCAAACCATTGTCGAAGACCGACACCTCGGCGCCGGCCTGCTGCAAGTGGTGGCGGATCAAACGCTGGTTGTCGGGCCCGTCTTCCGCCACATAAATGACCAGCCCTTTCAGCGGCTTAGAAACCGCGAAATCGCCCAGAGGCAAGGGTTTGACTCGCTCAATCGTCGGCATGACGCGCAGCTCATCCGGCCGCAGCATCTCAACCCCATCACCCGAGCGGATCGGGATCGAAAGGGTAAAGACGCTTCCCTCACCGATGCGGCTCTGGGCGGTGAGATCACCGCCCAGCAATTCGGCGTAGCTGCGGCTGATGCGCAAGCCCAGCCCCGTTCCGCCGAAGCGGCGCGTCGTCGTTGCGTCGCCCTGCGAAAACGCCTGAAACAGCCGGCCAAGCTGGCTGGCCGACATGCCGATGCCGGTGTCGCGGACACGAATGAGGAACCGGCGCTCCGCACTGTCGGACGTCTCGACCTCGACCGAAACCACCACCTCTCCCCGTTCGGTGAACTTGATCGAATTGCCGACCAAATTCATCAATATCTGCTTGAGACGCGTCGGATCGGACTGAATCTCCCGAGGAATCGGCGTCAGCAGTTCCGTGCGAAGAGACAAGCGCTTCGCCGCCGCGCGCACACCCATGAGCGATTCGACGTCGAGCAACACCTGCGCCAGCGAGGTGGGGATCGATTCGACCTCCACCTTTCCCGCCTCAATCTTCGACAGGTCGAGCACGTCGTTGATGACTGCCAGCAGGTGTTCCCCGTTGCGCTTGATCGTGTCGACATGCGTCCGCCGCTGCTCCGCAACCAGCCCCGGCTCCAGCAGCACGTCGGCGTAACCGAGGATCGCGGTCAGCGGCGTGCGAACTTCGTGACTGATGTTGGCCAGGAAGTCGCTCTTGGCACGGTTGGCCTCCTCGGCCGCCTGTCGCGCGAAGCGCAGCTCTTCCTGCGTTCGCTTGTGCGCATCAATGTCGAGCCGGATCGAAACGTACTTCTCGATCCGCCCTCCTCGATCCTGGTACGGCACGATCGTGCTGTCGACCCAGTACAGCGTTCCGTCCTTACGCCGATTGCAGACCTCGCCATGCCAGGCCCGCCCAGAGCTGATCTGTCGCCAGACGTCGACCCAGAACTGCTTCGGGTGAAACCCGGAGTTCACGATGCGATGGTCGCATCCGATCAGCTCCTCGCGCATGTAGCCGCTGATGGAGCAGAAGCCCTGGCTCACGTCGACGATGCGCCCATCCGCGCCCGCGACGGAAATGATGGTGTGCTCATCGAGCGTGCGGCGGAGAGCCTGGTTCTCATGCAGCGCCGTTTCGAGCTCAAAACGCGCGTTTCGAGCGTCCGCCCGGCTTCGATCAATCGCTTTCGAGAGGGCGCCGAACTCGTCACTTGTCATGTCGGGCATGTCTGATTCGGTTTCGACGGCCCGAAGAAGCGCATTAATCGGCCGAATGACCACGCACCGCGTGAGATACCAGACGCCCGCAAATACGCCGAAGGCCACCGCGAGAAATCCCCAGGCGACCGTCCGCGACCACGCCGCAACCGCATCTTCCACTTGCGTCGCGTCCATATGCACCGCGACCGCGCCGTCCTGCAGCAGTCCGCGGCCGAGCCCCGGGCGAACCGGGAGTGTGCAATCCACCTCCCGCGTCCGGGGATGATTGTGAAAATGCTGTTGGCTTCCCGCGAGGGCTTCGTAGAGATCTGCTTTCACATCCCCGGAGGGCAGCTGATCGAGCGCTTCGCCGACCCAGGCGGCATGCGTGCTGGCGACGACTTGCGGCGGTGAGCCGCGGACCACGACCAGTTCCGTAATGTCAAAATCGCGACCAATCGCGCTCACAAACGCCTGCAGTTCAAGCTCCGTCTCCAGCGATTCGGACGCGTAGATGACGGATTGAGCGATGGTCCGCGCGCGGTCGTGCAGCCGTTCCATGGCTTTGCGACCGCCTATCCACTGTGTGCCGAAGTAACCCCCGAAAACGATCAGCAGCGCGCCGATTGCAACGGGAAACACGAGCTTTGTCTGAAGTGATGAGCTTCCGGCGGACTGACCGTGAGGCATCATGATTTACGACCCCAAGACGCGTCTCGCGACAAAATATGCGCCCTCTCCACGCGCCCGAGCGCCAAAATAAGCCGCGGCGGAGAAGCGGCTCAATTTGGAGCCGAGCTTTGGCCGCGGAAGCGTCAACCGAATCGATCGACTATTTCACAGCGCAATGTCTGTCTCGCGTCCGATATGAGGGGAAAATTGGGGAAACTGTCCCCTCCAACCGGCCAGATTCTTCCGGGCCGAGCGCGATCGACACGACTCCGCATCCGCCGCGCGTCCGCTAAACAAATCTGGCCCCCCGGGCGCAGGGCGAACCCTTGTAGAATGATCCAAGACGTCCGAGGCCACTTCGCACCGCCACGACGCGGGAGCGTCCCGCATCCGCCGCTCGCGACGCAGATCCGCGCACCTTTTGCCATGAACGTTTACACCTTCCGCCCACATTCGCGACGATTTATCGCCCTCTGCGAGGCCGGCGAGTTCGGCCAGGCGGCAGAATTGCTCGATCGACACGACTACGTCGTCAGCGATCGGAACAATACGGGCGAAACTCCGCTTCAGTGGCTCGCCATCGAAGGCCACATCGATGGCGTGCGCCTTTTGCTCGCTCGCGGCGCCGATGCGAACACGGCGGACCACCACGGCGACACGGTTTTAAGCGACGCGTGTTCGCTCGCACTGGTCGAGATTGCAGAGCTGCTATTGCGACATGGGGCGGATCCTCGCTGGACTCATCGCCATAACAAAGAAACCGCGCTGCACGCGGCGGCGCGGTGTTCGACGCCCGATCCGCGCATCGTCGATGTAATGCACGAAGCGGGCGCGTACCTGAACGCCCGCACCCATCTGGATGAGACACCGCTGGACGCGTGCGTGTTGACGAACAACACGACCATCGCACGACGTTTGTTGGAGCGCGGCGCGGACGTCAATCTGGGTGGCGAGTGCTTCGGGCCGCCGCTGCATCATGCCGCCAGCGACGACAAACTCGCAATGATCGATCTGCTGATCGACTTCGGCGCGTCGATCGAATTGCTCAGCGGCGAGGATGAAACGCCGCTGATGGCCGCTGTCAGACACCGGCAGTGGGCCGCCGCCGCACGACTCCTCGCTCGCGGAGCGAATCCGGAAACGCGTAACAGCGCCGGAAAGGTGGCTGCGGATTTCGTGACTTTTCCCGAAGATCACGAGGTGTGGCAGTCGATGCTCCGTGCCTCAATCCCGCCTTCTCCGGTATGATTTCTCTCCGAAACTCATATGAATAACACTGGCACACCCTCGGCGTTATCCGCTGTCGCCCTGCGCGCGACGCAGGCGCGCCGCGTCTGCACGGCTGGCGCTGCGATCATGCTGCTTTTGTCTGGCGCGGCCTGCAACTCATCCGAAAACTTCTTCGCCTCGCTCTTCGACCGTAAGCCGGCCGCCCCCGCCGCGTCGCAACCCGCGCTCGCCGCGAACACGGCGAACAAAACCGTCACGAAAAAGCCGGCCGCGACCGTCGATAAGCCCGCGCCACGCGTGCCCGGCAGCGTCGCGGCAGACATTCTGCTCGTAAACAACCACTCGCTGACCGTCGCCGAGGCGCTTTACGCCCTGCCGGCCCGGGCCGCGAATGTGCCGGCCAACGCCGATCCCGCCGACGAGGCACGCATGCGCGTCTTTCAGCGCGTGCAGCAAGACGTCGGCGCGCTGCTCATCTATGACCAGGCCGCCAACCGGCTGAACGACCGCCAGCGAGAAGCGCTCGATAAGGCTGTCGAACAGCAGATTCATCGCCGGGTCGACATGGAGTTCGGCGGCAGCCAGGCCCGCTTCGAAGCGCATCTCGCCGACAACGAACTGTCGCTGACTCAACATCGCGATTGGCTCAAGCGTCAGTTCGTGACGCGCGACTATCTGCGGTCGGTGCTGCTGCCCAAAGCCTCGATCACCCGCGACGATCTGCTGGCCGAGTTCGAAAAGCGCAAGCGCGCCCCCACCGCCCCGCAGACGCGACGCCTGCGCATGATCGCCGCGCCTCATCGGCAATTCGCGGCTGAGAGCGTGGTGTGGGAGCGGGCCACGCCGCAGCAAAAATCCGCGGCCCGCGCAGCCGCCGAGGCGCACATTCGCGCCGCGGAGTCGGCAATCGCGGGCGGGCGGGATTTTGCCGACGTGGCCGGCGAATACGACCGCAGCCCCCACCAGGCCGACGGCGGCGACTGGGGCTACATCGGCAAGCCGCTGCGCGGAATGTTCGAAGAGCCGACCCGCCGCATCTTTTCGATGAAAACCGGCGAACGGAGCCAGCCGATCTTCACCGGCGAAGGCGCGTTTCTGGTGCAGTGCGAAGACATCCGCGGCGGCGCGTTTGAGGGCGATTTCGAGTCGGTGCAACACGACCTGCGCATCGCGCTCGAAGACGAACGCTTCAACCAGGTCGCCCGCGACTACCTCACCAAGCTCAGCGAATCAGCCTCGATTTCTTCGATCGGCGACTTCGTCGAGGTGGCCGCGGCGCGACTGATGAAACGACAATCGCGCGCGCCGCTCGCGCAATAGCCGTCCGCCGCGCCTTGATCAGCCCCCCTGTCGCGCTTGCGACTTCGTTTCCTCCTGTTAGCATTTCCATTCGTTGTGAGCGGCTTCATGTCGTTTCGCCGCTCGATCATGGATGGTTCTCTTTTCACGAAGGAGTTTGGTATGGACACCACAACCGGCTTCGGCGCGCTGGGCGCTCTGGGCGGCATCGGCGGATTGATCGCCGCGGTGCTGGCGTTTTTCTGGGCCTTCCGCTGGGGCGGCCTGCGTCTGCTGTTCTGATCCCGCATCTGAGGGCGCGACCGCGGTCGGTGATTTCGGCCGCGGTCGCCGCCTGCTTCGCTCACGATTTCGGTCGCGTTTCGTCTCGCGAAATCGCGGAAGTCGGCTCGGGTTGACGCTTCGCACGAGGATGTTGTGGACCTTCGTAATTCCACCGCCCTGCCGACCGCGCGGCTCGCCGGCATGATCCTGCGCCACACCACGCCCTATCGCCACGACCGGCTGCAAGTTCGCATCCGCTACTCGCGCGGGGCCCCCTTCAGCGGCACCTGCGACTATCGCAAATTGCGGCTGACGGTGAACCTCGGCCGCGAAAACGAATACCCCTATTCACTGGTGACGCACATCGCGCGGGCCCAATCCACCCGCACCCACTGGTGGCGCGAGGGATACATCCTCCGGCTCACGAGCGCCGAGCAGCTTGTGCTTTTCGTCTATCTACACGAGCTGTATCACTATCTCGTCTTTGCAGCGGGTCGCTGCACGCGGCAGAAAGAGGGCATGTGCGACCGCTTCGCGACGCGCGTGCTCGTCGATGACTATGGCTGCGAGCTGCGCGATGCGCGCGGCGGAGCCGTGTCGCGCGAGTCGTGGGATTTTCAGGATCTGCACGCCTTTGTCCGCACCGCGCCGCGCATCGCGATCACGGCGGCGCCGCCAGAGTGGCAGCGGTCGCTATTTGATCCGCCGATCGGCGAGGCGATTTCGGCACGCTCGCCGAGTTGAATCGACTTGTCTCGGTTGCCGCATGCACTCGGGGAGTGCAGACATTCCGCCCGCATGAACGCTATCGATGATCCTTGATCATCTTCGCCGCCCATATCGCGAGCTTCTCGCGGAAGATTTTTGCGTTGTGGCGAACATCGACGGGGAAGCCGGGGTGAATCAGAACCTGACTGATACCGGCAGTAAGCGGACTTGATTTCAAATGGTCGGCAAGCCATTTCAACAATAGGTCGTCAGGCATCGCGCGCGCGGGTCGCCCGACTGGCGCGGGAATCACGCACCCGGCGGCGCGTTCGCGCTCCACGCAAATTACCGGCGTCTGCGCGGGGCGGTCGCCGATGCCGACCAGCGCGGCACGACGAAGGTCAGGAAACTGAGCGGCGATGGCTTCGAGCGGTTCAGTGAACAGTACGAGGTGTTCGCCGTCGCGCGTGCGTGCCATTCCGATCGGCAGCTTTTCCGGCAATGGGCCGGCGACACGCTCCCACGCTTCTCGCGAAACCACCACGCGCTGCGACTTCCGCCCACACATCCACAGCCGCCCGCGCTCGTCGAAGTAGCCGACATCGCCCATGCGATGCCAGATCGCTTCGCCGTCGGCGATCTTCGCGAGCCGCGTATGGTCGGGCAGGCCGTGATAGGCGCGGGTGACGATCGGCCCGCGGACGCAGATCTCGCCCACAACGTGCGGCGGAAGCTCGCGGACGTCGCGCCAAGTCGCGATCGGGTCGTCGCTGATTTCGATGATCCGCACATCCAACCCCGGCAGCGGCCGCCCGACGCACACGCCCGCCCCCTGCCGCGTTTTCTCGGCTGTCTCCGCCAAAATCTCGTCGTGATCGATCGAGGAGACCGGCAGCGACTCGGTCGCGCCATAAGGTGTGAAGATCTTCGCGCCGGCGGGCAGCAGCCGGGCATAGCCGCGCAGCACGTCGGGTGAGACCGGGGCGCCGGCGGTGATCACGCGACGCATGGTCGTAAACCGCGGGCCCGTCGGGTCGGCGCTCGGCGCGAGGCGGCGCAGCAGCGCCGGCGAGCCGAACATATGCGTGCAGCCGAAGCGGTTGGCGCGGCCGACGATCTCGCGCGGATCCACGCTGCCGGGCCGCGTGAAGTCCATGCGCGGGATGACGGCGGTCATGCCGAGGGCTGCGTCAAAGAGCGCGAAGAGCGGGAAAGTCGGTAAATCGATTTCGTCGGGGCCGTAGCCATATTGCGATTGCAGATAGGCGACCTGCGCCTGGAAGGTGCCGTGCGTGTATTCGACGCCTTTTGCGGGGCCGGTGCTGCCGCTCGTGAAGAGGATCGCGGCCTGGTCGGTTTCCTTCATCGGTTCGATGCGCGGTCCGTCGGCGGGTGGACCGCCGGCCGCTGCTGCGCCCAGGCCCGCGATTTCGCGCAGGGTGCGGCCGCCCCAAAAGAGCCGTCGACCGACGGTGACACAAACGCGCAGCGACGGAAACGCGCGACGGTACAGCAAGCGAAAGACGTGCGCCTTCGGCACGCCGATGAAGCCATCGACCGCGACACTGGTCAGACAGCGGCCCATCTGCTGCGCGCCGATGCCGGGATCGATCAGCACCGGCGCCGCGCCGATCTGAAAGAGCGCGAAGGTCAACGCGAAGAAATCGATCGACGGCGGCACGAACAGCACGCACTTCATGCCGCGCTGCAGCCCCGCTGCGCGCAATCCGTTGGCGTAAGTCGTGGTCAGCGCCGCAAGCTCGGCGAATGTGATCGACCGCACGGCGTCGCCCCGTCGGCCGAGCGGCTCGATGATCGCGGCTTTCTGCGGATACTGGGCAGCCGCCGCGAAAAACGCGCCGGCGATGTTCGCATCACCCGCGATGGTCGACGGCCGCGCAATCACGACGACGACGCGCCTTCGCGGATGAAACGGGCGGCGAGCGGAATCAGCTCCTCCCGCGCGTCCTCGATGACATAGTGCCCCGCGTTCTCAAAGACATGCAGCTCCGCATTCGGCAGGCGGCCGCGCCACTCGTTCAGGAAATGATCGTCGAAGACGAAATCGCGGCGACCCCAGCAGATCAGCACCGGCTTTTCATTCAGTCGCGCGACCTGCGAGTCGGTCCATGCCGTCAGTTCATAGCTCGGATGCGACGGATCAATCGGGATGTCCTGCACAAATCGCAACGTCGCTCGACGATTGCTCCACGAGTCGTACGGCGCGAGATAGCCGCGCCGCACCTCCGGCGGCAACCCGCGGATGGAACCCCAATATGCCGCGCCGCGCGCAAACGCGTTGCAGCCCTGCACCAGAAAACGGGCCAACATGTTTCCCGTGCTCGCAAGGCGGATGCTGCGCGGCAGGCGCTTGGACATCGGCTTAAAAAAGCCCGACGTGTTGAGCAACACCACGCGGTCGATTCGCTCGAATCGTCGCAGCGCCACGGTCAGGCCGATCATGCCGCCCCAATCGTGCACAACCCAGGTGATTGGCCCGTCAGGCGCGAGTCGGTCGACGAGAGTTTCCAGATCGGCGACGCGATTCTCCAGCCGATACGCATAGCGCGAATCGTCGGGCTTGTCAGAAAGCCCGCATCCGACATGATCGGGAACGATGCAGCGATGCGTCGATCGAAGCTCCGCGATCAGATTGCGATACATGAACGACCAGGTCGGATTGCCGTGGACCATCACCACGGTCGGCCCCCGACCCTCGTCGACATAGTGCACACGCACCTGCGGCGCGATCTCAAGCAGCCGATCGGGCCGGGCGGTGCGCGGATGGGAGTAGGGGTCGGCCGGGCGTTGCATGCTAGCCAGTGGCGGGTGTGTCGAAGTCGCAATCATCGATATTGCAGTAGTCTGGACCGGGAGGTGCGACATCGACGCACCGTTGCTGCGAACGGTGCGTCACTGCCGCGAGCGATGTCATGCGACCGCGCGCGATGAATGACGCCGCATTGATATGGCGGCGTCGACACTCGCTACGTTCCCGCCGCCGCCGGCTCCGGTTTCGAGATCGTCAGTTGCACCAGGCCATTGGCCGGCACTGACTGCGGCGTTCCCGGAAGCGCGTGGCTGGCGACGCCGCCTTCGAGCGAGCGCATCGGCAGCTTGCTGTGCGGCGCCATCATGCGGCGTTCGATCTTGCCGCCCATCATCATGCGGAAGGCCCAGCCGATCGTGCGCCGGACAGTCTGCGAAAGACCCCACATGCCGATGAACTGCATGCCCGCGTCGGCCAGATAGAGCTTGCTATTCGGCCGCACGAGAGCGACCAGGAAGCGCAGCGGGTTATAGAAGAAGAGGTACGCGAGCATGATGTTGAACTGCTTCTTCCACGGCTGCGGATGCTTCGACGCGACGACGTAGTTGCCGTCGAGCATGTGCGTCTCGACCCGCTTTCCGCCGACGCTGTCGATCGCCATGCCCGATTCAAACGTGCCCTCGTAGAGCTTCGAACCGGTGGCGGGCGTCATCATCAACACCTGCAGGCTCACCGCGCCGGCGCGGCGCAGCATGCTGGCCTGATTGATCAGGCCATATGGCTTGCCGGGGGTGAACAGCGGCTGCGTATCGTGGTGCATCATCATCGGCATCGGGCAGATGCCGTTGTCGCGCAGCAGGCCGAAGGCCTCGGTGGTCGTGCTGACGCTCTGCCCCTTCTT
>JALHOX010000124.1:0-4372 GCA_022842805.1 Phycisphaerae bacterium
GCTGAAATGGCTGCTGCCGAACGTGACCAGCGCGGGGATTGCGCCGGTAACGGGGTCGCGGTTCATGGCCGATACGGAGATTGCGGTCGCCCCTTTGTCGCAGGGTGCGGTCGGTGCGCCACTAAGGAGGATTTAGGTGACGACGACCCTTTCTGCGCCTCCGGTCGCGAAAGACGCCATGCTCGATTTCGTGGATGACCTGCGCGGAATTTGCCGCCGGGCCCTGCCCGAGATGTTCCTGACCGATCAGGAGCTCTTCTGCTTCACGAAGCGCCGCACGGCAGAGGGCATTCGCCGCGAAGGCGTCAGCCGGCGCTACACCGCGATCACCCTGCTGGGCCTGATCGGCGAGGCGGATGCGCACGTTCGGTCGATCCTGCACGGGCGCTCGGCGAGCGATCTTTGCGGGCGATTGTTGCGCGACGTCGAGTCGGTCGAGAACATGGGCGACGTGGCCCTGACGCTCTGGTGCGCAAATCTGATTCATCATCCGGATCGCGAGCGGGCCGCGGCGCGGCTGCGCGCGCTGGATCCGGTCAATGCGCCGCACTATGTCGTCGAGCTGGCGTGGGCGCTGTCGGCACTGGCCAATGACCGCTCGATGGACGCCAACGACGCCTATCGACGAGCCGTGGCGCAGCGGCTGATGAGCGTTTTTTCGCATCGCGGCGATCTCTTTCCGCACAACGTCGGCAGCCGGCCGATGCTGCGGGCGCATGTCGGCTGCTTCGCGGATCAGGTCTACCCGATCCAGGCGCTGTCGTTCTACGCGACCGCAACGCGCGACGATGAGGCCCTGAACATCGCCAATCGCACGGCGGCCAAGATCTGCCACCTGCTCGGGCCGGCGGGCCAATGGTGGTGGCACTACGACGCGCGCACCGGCGACGTGGTGGAGGGCTACCCGGTCTACTCCGTGCACCAAAACTCGATGGCGCCCATGGCGCTCTTCGCGGTGCAGGAGGCGGGCGGCGACGACTATTGGCCGTCGATCGTGCACGGGTTGAAATGGCTGCAAAGCCCGCCCGAGCTGCACGGCCGCTCGCTGGTCGATCACGAGAACAATCTCATCTGGCGCAAGGTGGCGCGGCGCGAGCCGAACAAGCTCACGCGCCGCTTGCAGGCCGGCGTCAGCGCCTTTCATCCCGCTCTGCGCGTGCCCGGCGTCGGCGTGTTGTTTCCGCCGGTGGCGGTCGATTGGGAATCGCGCCCCTACCACCTGGGCTGGATCCTCTACGCCTTCAACGACGAGCGCATGGCGCGATTGCGGGCGCGTTCGGACGGAGCGCCGCGATGAGCACGGCGACCGCCCTGCCGCCCGCGACCAGCGGAGCAAAGCCGTCGCGCGAGCTTACGCAGCGCGACCTGTTCGGCATGCCGATCTGCGCCGCGACCATGGCGGACGCGGTCGCGCTGGCGGAGCGAGCCATCGAGCGGCGCGAGACGCTCCTGGTGGGCGTCGTCAACGCGGCCAAGATCGTCAACATGCGCCGCGACCCGCGGCTCAATGCGGCGGTACGAACGGCGCATGTCATCTTCGCCGACGGCATGTCGGTCGTCTGGGCGTCGCGGCTGGTGGGTCGGCGATTGCCGGAGCGCGTGGCCGGGATCGACCTGATGCTGCGGCTGCTGGAGCGGGCCAACGAGCGCTGCTACCGCGTCTTCTGCCTCGGCGCGACGCAGGAGATCCTGGATCAGACGGTGGCGCGGCTCAAGCGCGATTATCCCAACGCCATCATCGCCGGCGCGCACAACGGCTACTTCAAGCCGGATGAAGAGGAACGCGTCGCGCAGCAGATTCGCGACTCGCGGGCGGACATGATCTTCGCCGCCATGACCTCGCCCAAAAAAGAGGAATTTCTTGCGCGTTGGGCGGCGACGATGAACGTGCCCGTGTGTCACGGCGTGGGCGGCGCGTTTGACGTGTTCGCGGGCAAGGTGAAGCGAGCGCCGGGCGTCTGGCAAAAGCTGGGCATGGAGTGGCTCTATCGCACCTTGCAGGAGCCGCGGCGGCTGGCCGGTCGATACTTTGTGACGAACACGGCGTTCATCTGGCTGGTCTGCAAGGAGTTTTTTCGCTCGACGCGGCCGGCGGCGAATGCGAGCTGACGTCGCCCGGCAAACATCGACTTTCGTGCCGTCGATATGCCCGCCCCCTGATCGCAACTCGTTAGATATTCGTGTGCGAGGACGCGCGCTGCATCATGGATGATTTGCTCAAAGCCGGAATGGTCAGCGTCGCCGCTCATTGCGAGGGTTACGGCGCCCCGCCCTATTCGCCGCACGACGCCTTTCCGGAGTATCCCTTCGCGGCCGCCACGCGTTCGCCGCGGCGTTCGCCCGCGTATGACGGCGTGCGTCAGGCGCTGCAGCTCCTCGGGCTCGATCGCGCAAACTACGGCACGCCGGCGTGGAACCCATTGGGCGAGCTGGTGCGCCCGGGCGACACCGTTTGCATCAAGCCCAATCTCGTGCGCGACTTTCGCGACACGCACCCCGGACATGACGATTGCGTGATCACGCACGGCTCGGTGATTCGCGCCATGGCCGATTTCGTCGCGATTGCGCTTCGCGGCAAAGGGCGGATCGTCGTGGCCGATGCGCCGCACAACGATGCGGATTTCGCGAAAGTCGCCGAGATCGCGCGGCTGCGCGAGTTGGAGCAGTTCTATGCGAAACACGCGAATGTGCCGCTGGAGGTTCGCGACCTGCGGCCGGAGCAGGCGACCAAGATCGACGGCGTGATCGTCGGCCATGAGAAGTTGAAAGGCGACCCGGAGGGGTATGTCGCAGTCGATCTCGGCGAGCACTCGATGTTCGCGCAGATCGACGCGCAGCTGTGCGAGAAGCTCTATGGCTCCGAATATGACATGGAAGAGCTGCGCAAGCACCATCGGGGCGGTCGGCATGCATATCTGCTGTCGAAGACGGTGCTTGCGGCGGAAGTGGTCATCAGCCTGCCGAAGCTGAAGACGCACAAGAAAACCGGGCTGACGGTGAACTTGAAAAATCTCGTCGGCATCAACGGCAACAAGAATCTGCTGCCGCACCATCGCGAGGGGACGCCGGCGCAGGGCGGCGATCAATTCCCCGACGACAGTGCAAAAAACCGCGTGGAGCGCTCGATGGTGGCGCGCTTCAAGCAGGTCTTCCCCATGCTCGGGCCGCTGCGCCCGATGGTGGCGGGGCCGATCAAGGCGCTGGGCAAGCGCATCTTCGGCGACACGAATACCAACAAGATCCGCTCCGGCAACTGGTACGGCAACGACACGACCTGGCGGATGGTGCTCGATCTCAATCGCATCTTGTTCTATGCCGACGCGGAGGGGCGCGTGCATGACCAACCCGTGCGGCGGCTCTTTACGCTGGTCGATGGCATCGTCGCGGGCGAGGGCAACGGGCCGATGGACCCGATCGCGAAGGCGGCGGGGCTGATCGTCGCGGGACAGAATTCACTCCTGGTCGACCTGGCGTGCGCCCGGCTGATGGGCTTCGATTATCGAAAGATCCCCCTGCTGCGCGAGGGGATCGCCGCCCATTCGCGACCGCTCGCCGCGCTGTCATATGACGAGCTGCGCTGCGCGTCGAATGAGCCGGCCTACGCGCGGCGGCTCGCGGAGATCGAGGGCCGCTGCCTGGCGTTCGCGCCCCACTTCGGCTGGCGCGGACATATCGAGATTTCGGACGAGCCGGCTGTCGCCGCCGTTTCCCGATCGTGAGGGTTGCGGCCATGCGGCATGTGATCGGTCGGCTGGTGTGGTTCGCGGTCTGGGCGCTGTATGCGGGCACGTGGCTCGCGGCCCGCGCGGGCGGCGCGCTGGTTTCCCTGAGGCCGTTGCGCGCCGGAGAGCGGCGCACGCTGATCGTCACGGGGCGGTTTTTTAGCGCGAACTGGGCGAAATCGCACCTGTTGCCGCTGGCGCGGGCGGGCGCGATCGAGCGCTTGATCGCGGTGGTCGATGGACCGATCGAAGGACTCGATCCGCGAGTCGAGGTGCGGCCTTCGCCGCGCTGGATCGCGGCCGTTCTGGGTCGAAACGCGGCCCGATTCATCGGCCTGCTCAGTGCAGCCCTGCGTACGCGGCCCGCGGCGATCATGGGATATCACCTGTTCCCGGCAGGAATGGCGGCGCTCGTCGCAGCGCGAATGTGCGGAGCGCGGGCAATTTATCAATCCACCGGCGGTGTGTTGGAAGTGCTGGGCGGCGGCGCCGGTTGCGAAAACGCCGTCCTGAGCCGGCTCAACGGCCCCTCGGCGACACTCGAGCGATGGGTGAAGGCGCTCTGTCGGCAATTTGATTGCATCATCGCCCGCGGGCAGTCGGCGAAGCGCTATTTCCTCGACCAGTGCACGGCCCGGGATGTCGCGGTG
>JALHOX010000124.1:4382-7682 GCA_022842805.1 Phycisphaerae bacterium
ATCGATGCCGCGTGCTTTGCGAAGGGCGACGCCGAGCGCGACATCGACATCGTCTTCGTCGGCCGCCTGACGGATATCAAGCAGCCGGAGCAGGTGGTGGAGATCGTCGCAAAGCTCCAAATGCAGAATGAAGAATGCAGAATGCAGAAGGGGTCGCTGGGCACTTCGAGTTCACCCGCTCCTACGAGTCCGGCTCGCATTCGGGCGACCTTCGTCGGCGATGGGCCGATGCTGCATTCACTGCTACAGCTTGCGCGTTCGCGCGGCGTTGATTCGCTTGTGCATTTCGCGGGGCATGTCGAGCGTGTCGAGGAGTATCTCGCGCGCTCGCGCGTCTTTCTGCTCACGTCGCGGTCGGAGGGCCTTTCGATCGCCATGGCGGAAGCGATGGCCGCAGGCTGCGTGCCGATCGTCGCGAATGTCGGCGATCTCGGCGAGATCGTCGAAAATGACGTGACCGGTTGGCTGGTGACGCCGAACCAGATTGCGGAGTACGCCCAGCGCGTGGCGGGCGTGCTGTCGGATGCGAACACATGGTCACGGCTTTCCAACGCGGCCCGCGAGCGAGCGCGGAGCAACAACGGGCTGGAGGCGGTGACGCAGCGCTGGGACGATTTGATGACGCGCCTCTGTCCGAAACCCACGACGCAGCCCGGTGCCGAAGTCTCGAAGCCGCCGGTCACCAAATCCCGCACGGAGGCGCTGCAGCCATGAAGCTGGCGCTCTCGCGAAAGAACCTGTGGGATGCTTCGCCGGCATGGCTGAAGCAGACGATCGGCGCGGCGCTGAAGCTGGCGCCGCCCGCGATGGTCCTGGGCGGTGCGTATCGAAAGGCGCTCGCGGATGCGCGGGCCAGCGAGTCGTGGACGGTCGAACAAGTGCGCGAGCGGCAAGTGCGCGAGCTACGCGCCATCTGCGAGCTTGCCTATGAGAAAAGCGAATTTTATCGCGGCGTGATGCAGCGCCTGAGCTGGACGCCCGCCGCCCTGCAAAAGCCCGAGGACATCCGGGCGCTACCGCTGATCGACAAAGCCACGCTACGCGAACAGGGACGAGCGATGTGCGTGCGGCCGATCGACGGGCGCGACGTCGACGAAGTGAGCACCGGTGGATCGAGCGGCCAGCCGTTGAAGTTCTATATTCAGGCCGGTCGGTCGGCGGTTGAGTTCGCCTATCTGGTGGCGGGTTGGGAGCGGATCGGCTTTCGCTTTGGCGACACGACGGCGGTGTTCCGCGGCGCGGTGGTGCCGTCGAAATCGCTGGCGGGCCTGCGACACAGCTATGATCCCCTGCTGCGGCGGCACTTCTACAGCAATTTTCACATGGCCGACGCCGACATGCGCGCTTATCTCAGTCATCTCGCGACGCTGGGCCCTTGCTGGCTGCTGGTCTACCCGTCGTCGGGTTACGCGCTGGCGCGGTTCATCCTCGATGGCGGCCACAAGCCTTTGACGAACATTCGCGGGATTCTGGCAGGTTCGGAGACGACCTATCCCGGTCAGCGCGAGGCGTGTGAGCAAGCCTTCAACGCCCCCTACTTCACCTGGTATGGCCATTCCGAAAAGTTGGCATTGGCGGCGGAGTGCGCGAAATCGAGCGATTATCACGTCTGGCCGGGCTACGGGTTCGTGGAGTTGGTCGACGACGCCGGCAAGCCGGTGACGACGCCCGGCGCGAGCGGCGAGATCGTGGGCACGGGCTTTATCAATCGCGTGATGCCGTTCCTGCGCTATCGCACGGGCGATTGGGCGACTTACGTCGGCGAGCGGTGTGAGGCTTGCGGGCGAAATCACCTCGTGATTCGCGGCATCGAGGGCCATCGAACGCAGGAAATGCTGATCGCGTCGGATGGGACGGCGATCTCCTGGGTGGCGATGAACATGCACGACGATACCTTTGAGGATGTGCGACAGTTTCAGTTTCGCCAGGATGAGCCGGGGCGAGCGCTGTTGCGGATCGTGGCGGCGCCGGCGTTCGGCGACGCGCACGTGGCGCGGATTTTGCGCAATCTGGACCGCAAATTCGCGGGCCGGATGCAGATTACGATCGAGCGCGTCGACGAAATTCCGCTGACGGCGCGCGGCAAGACGGTCTATGTCGATCAGCGCCTGAAGCTCGACGGCGCGGGCCGGCTTGTTTCGCCAACGCAGCAAACCGCGATCAAACGCGAGGAAGTACACGCTTGAAGCAGATTGTTCAAAACTATCGCACCGGCGAATTGAAGATTGAGGATGTGCCGGCGCCGATCGTCCGCTCGGGCGGGGTGCTGGTGCGCACGGCCTATTCGCTGGTGAGCAGCGGCACCGAGCGCATGAAGGTCTCGCAGGCGCGGATGAGCCTTTTGCAGAAGGCCAAAGCGCGGCCCGACAAGGTGAAGCAGGTCCTGCAGAGCATCCGCCAGAACGGGCTGATGGAGACCTATCGCAAAGTGAGCGAACGGCTCGATGCGCTGACGCCGCTGGGATACAGCAGCGCGGGGCATGTGTGCGAAATCGGCGGCGGGCTGGACGATTTTGAGCTGGGGCAGGCGGTGGCATGCGCGGGCGAGGGGATCGCTTGTCACGCGGAGTATGTGTTCGTGCCGCGGAATCTGTGCGTGGCGGTGCCGGAGGGCGTCGACCTGAAAGACGCGGCTTTTGCGACGGTGGGCGCGATCGCTCTTCAGGGTGTTCGACAGTCGAACCTGCAACTGGGCGACACGGTGCTCGTGAACGGCCTCGGGCTGGTCGGATTGCTGGCGGTGCAGATCCTGAAAGCCGCGGGTTGTCGCGTCTTTGGGCTGGATCTCGATCCGGCGAAATGCGAGCTGGCGCGTAAGTGCGGCGCGGAGCTGGCGCTGACGCGGCACGACCCGGCGCTGATCGACACGATCCTGCACGCGACCGACGGCATGGGCGTCGACTGCTCCTATCTGGCGGCCAGCGCCAATACGAGCGACCCGCTCGACATCGCCGGCGAGGTGACGCGAGATCGTGGCACGGTGGCGATCGTCGGCATGATGAAGGTCGCGGCGGATTGGCGCGTCTATTACCACAAAGAGCTCAACGTGGTGATGTCGCGCTCCTATGGCCCCGGGCGCTATGACCGCAACTATGAAGCCAAGGGCATCGACTATCCGGTGGGTTATGTCCGCTGGACGCAGCGGCGAAACCTGGGCGAGTTTCTGCGCCTGATCAAGCTCGGCCATGTCCGGCCGCGCGATCTGCAGCCAAAGACCTACCCCCTGGCCAATGCTCCGCAGGCGTATGACCTGCTGAACAAGGGCGGCAGCACCGCCCCGATCGCGTTTCTTTTTGAGTA
>JALHOX010000124.1:7692-10647 GCA_022842805.1 Phycisphaerae bacterium
CGACGCCGCCGGCGGACGCGGCGATCGCACGCTCGGTGAATCTGCGGGCGGCGGCCTCGCGCAACGGACACGCGGCGCGGGCGAGCGTCGGCATCGGCATGATCGGCGCCGGCAACTTTTCGACGGGCACTCTGATCCCCGCGTTGAAGCGCTGCCCCGAGGCGAGGCTCGTCGCGCTCTGCTCAGCCGGCGGGTTGAACGCGCGCAGCGCGGGCGACCGACACGGCTTTGAGTATGCGTCGAGCGACTATCAGGCGGTCCTGGCGGACAAGAACATCGACGCGGTGATCATCGGCACGCGGCACGACACGCACGCACGCTTCACCGCCGAGGCGCTGCGGGCGGGCAAGCATGTCTTCGTCGAAAAACCGCTGGCGCTCGATGAAGCGCAGATGCAGATGGTGATCGACGCGCAGCGCGAAACGGGGCGAATCGTGCTGGTGGGCTACAACCGGCGCTTCAGCCCGCTGAGCAAGGCGCTCATGGGCACGCTGGAGGGGCGAACCGGGCCGATCGAGATCAACTGCCGCATCAACGCCGGCGAGCTAAAGAGCGATTCGTGGTATCAGGATGCGGATGAGGGCGGCTGGCGAATCGTCAGCGAGGGGTGTCACTGGATCGACCTGATTCAATACTTCGCCGGCAGCCCGGTGACGCGCGTCTTCGCCGAAATGGTCGGCGGCGCGACGCCCGGTAAGCAGAACGACAACATCATCGCATCGCTGCGCATGGCGGATGGCTCGATCGCGACGCTGATGTATGTCGCGAATGGCGATCCGGCATTTGAGAAGGAGCGAATTGAAGTTTTCGGGCGGATGGGCGTGTCGGTGATCGACAACTGGCGGCGGCTGTTGGTGACGCGCGGCGGATCGACGCGCGAAATCAAGCCCGATTCGCCCGGCAAGGGACACCGCGAGGAGATCGCGGCCTTCGTCCGCGCCGTGGCGAGTGGCGGCGGGTCGCCGATTTCGCTGGAATCGGCGGTCAACACCACCCGCGCGACTTTTGCGATCGCACGCAGCGCCGTGATCGGGCAGGCCATTCCATTGAGCGACGCCGGAGAAGCCACTTTGGCTGAGGCGATGCTGGAGCGCGACCGGCCATGATGCTGCTTGGGCTGCTGTATCTGGGCGTTGTCACCGTCTGCGGCATGGCGTGGAAGGATCGGCTCCTCGCGCTGTGCGGCCTGGTCCTGTTCGGCACGGTCAGCCAGCACCCGGAAATGCCCACCAACATCGGCGAGATCCCCGGACTGAACCCGTGGAATGTGTGCATGCTGATGATCGTGGTGGCGTGGGCCACCCATCAAGGGCCGGAGCTGCCGGCGCCGCCGCCGTGGATGGGAGTGCTGTTTGGCGGTTACGTGCTGATGCTGATCGTCGGTGCGGCGGTGGCGCTGTTCGACATGGACACGATCGTGAGTCGGCAGGAGTTGCTGGCTTCGGGGCGGCACATCCGCAATTTTGAGGATGGGCTCAAAGAGCTGTTCATCAATCCGCTGAAGTATCTGCTGATGGGCTGGCTGATCTTTGCCGGCTGTCGCGATCGCAAGCAGGCCTGGCAGGTGATCGCGACGCTTTGCATTCTGGGGGTGGCATTTTCGCTGCTGACTTACAAATCGCTGGGGACCAACATCATCAGCGGCGGACACAACGACGTGCGCCGTCTGCTCTCGAAGCTGGTCGGCCTGCACGCCAATGACCTCGCCGGCCTGCTGACCTGCTGCTTTTGGTGCTGCGTGATCGTCGGCGTGGTGCAGCGCGGGCGAATGCGGATGTTGGGCGTGGCGGGCGCAATTCTGATTCTGCCGGCCCTGGTCGGTTGTCAGTCGCGCGCGGCCTACTACGCCAACGGGCTGATTGCGGTGACGCTGGCGGTCGTGCGGTGGCGCTGGATGTTCATCGGCATGCCGGTCGCGGTGGGGCTGGTAGTCGCGCTGTTTCCGCAGATTCCCGAGCGCCTGATGCAGGGGTGGGACGCGGGCGAAAGCGCCTTTGAGGAAGACGTCGACTACAACGATGTGACCGCGGGCCGAACGAAGAACATCTGGGAGCCGTTCCTGGAGGATATTCAAAAGTCGCCCATCATCGGCCACGGGCGACTCGCGATCGCGCGCGGCACGTCGATGTTTGAGATGATCCGCCGCGAAGGCGTCGTGCCGACCCATCCGCACAGCTCTTATCTGGAGTTGATCGGCGACTTTGGGGTCGTCGGCCTGTTCTGGACGCTGGCGATGTTCTTCTGCTTCGGCTTCGTGGCCCTGCGGATGTTCCTGACGAACGAGGACCGGCTGGTTCAGATCGCGGGCGGCATCGGTTTTGTGGCGGTGGTCAACGTGCTGGCGCTGGGTTTGTCGTCGTCGTTCTTCTATCCAAAAGAGAGCATGAGCTGGCTGCTGGCGTCGATGGCGCTGACCACCCGCATCTGGAGCATCTATCGCGCACGCGGCGCCGCCCCGGTCGAAATCGCACCCGCGGCAAGCGAAGCGCCGCCTCTGTATGGAGCACCCTATCCGGCGGTGTCGTATGGTCGGGTGCCGCTGTGATGAAGACCTTTGCCTACATCCTGTCGCCGAGCTATTCGGGCTCGACGCTGCTGACCTTTTTGCTGGCCCAACATCGCGACATCGCGACCATCGGCGAATTGAAGGCTTCTGCAGCGATGGGCGATGTGTCGCAGTATGTCTGCTCGTGCGGCGAGCGGATCGTGCAGTGTTCCTTTTGGCGCGAGTTGAAGCAGACGCTGGCGCAGCGCGGCCTGCCGTTTGAGGTCGATGATTTCGGCACTCATTTTCGTCAATCGGGCAGTCCGATCGCTGATCGCGTCTTGCGGGCTCGCGTCCGCGCGCCGGCGTTTGAGATGGCGCGGACCGTGGCGCGAACGATGGTGCCCGCCGCACGTAAGAAGCACGCCAGCGCGCTGCACCGCAATCGCGTCATTGCGGAGACCATCTGC
>JALHOX010000125.1 GCA_022842805.1 Phycisphaerae bacterium
GTCGTAGAAACGGCAGTTTTCGTACTCGACGTTTCGAGATCCGGGGTTAAACACAAATCTGAAGGTCGCCTCGACGTCGTGCCACGGCGGCGCCGAGAAATTGAGACCCTTGACGGTGACGCAGCTCAGATTGCCGGTGACCCAAAGCGTGCGCGATTGCCCGCGGTCGAAGCTGAACCGCGGGTCGGTGTTGGTGGGTTCGTCCAACCGAATCGTGCCGGTCGGTGACTGCTGACCGCCACAAAAGAGGTCGATGGGGGTGTTTCCGCGCAGTTGACCGGCGGAGCGCGGCTTGGCGGCGCTGAGTTCGTCGGTGACCACAGTGCTGCGCAGGAATATCGACGTGGGGACGGCGCCAACGCCGCCGGCGTGATGCACGCGCACTTTGTAAAGCCCGGGCTCCAACACGAGCTCGGAACTCGCGTGATTGTCGCGGGCGTACGCCAGCCGGTTACCGGCGGCATCGCACAGTTCGATCCAGTGCCCGTGGTCTTCGCCGAGCGGAATCCCGAGTCCGAGAGTAGTGGTCTCTTTGATCTCGTAGGGAATCTCGTCGACGCCGTCTTGCTCGCCCGTGTCGCCAAAATGCGATCCGGTCGGCTCGAGGTGCAGCGCCACGATGTGTTCCAACGCCGCGAATCGACCGGTGTCGCCGCCGAACTCGTGCTCGGCAAACGCGTTCCGCTCGGGCTCGAAGCCGGCTCCGAAGACATCGCCCAGCGATAGATTGTCGCAGCCGCCCACCGCCAGCGCGAACGCCGTCAGCGTTGCGGTGGATGTCGAATGGCGCCAGTTCCGCATCTTGGCCTCTTCGTTTCTCGCGGCCGACTGCGTGTACATCACTGCGAGCACGCCGCCAGCGCCGCGAGCGCGTTGGGGTCGTTGCCCGGAGGCGTCGAGGGGATCCACTGCGAGACCGACGGCTCGAGCCGCCCGTTCACGCCCGTGATCGGCTCGAAGTTGAGCGTGTAGACGTTGCGCCAGTAATCGAGCGCCAGGCGGGCGGCGGCGAGGCCGCGGGTCTTGGTCAGGTGCACGCCGTCCTTGGTGTAGATGTCGAGGACGTAGTGCTCGGGGAGCGAGCCGTCGTTGGTGAAGTAGAGCACGAAGAAGTACCCGACGGCGGCTTCGACGGCGAGGTCGAGGTAGCGCGTGGCGTCGGTCGCGGTGAGCGGGAAGTAGTTCACCGGATTACCGTCGCTATCGCGGAACACGTTGTTCACGCTGCCGAAAGTGTCGAACGCCTGAACACGGTTGTTGCCGGCGTCGAGCACCATCACCGCGCCGTTGGGCGAGACGCTGACCGCGACCGGCGCGAGCAGCAGACCAGGCTGCGAGCCGCGGCCGGAGAGCATCGTGGCGGCGGCGGCCGTGTCGTCGCTCGAGGGCGTACCCGGCAGGTGGAGGATCTCCATCTTGCTGTTGGCGGTGTTGACGGAGATCACATGGCCCAGCGGATGAACCGCGAGGCCGTCGGACGGCAAAGTGAACCAGCCCCAGGCCTGATTGGCGGCGGTTGCGAAGGGGGTCTTATCGGTGAGCGAGTCGAGCGTCACCGGGCGGACGAAGTAGCGATAGGACGCGATGGTCTGCGTGCCGTCGCTGATCGGGCTGTAGACCGGATCGACGAAGACGTGGGCCTTGGCGTCGTTGAAGTGCGCCATCAGCGAATAGGCGATGGCGGGCTTGTCGATGTGGCCGCAGGCCGGCAGCTTGATGGCGTCGTCGGGTCGCTGCGTGAGCGAGAGGTTTTGCACGAGCTGCAGCGAGGTGGCTGAGCCGTTTTCGCCGGCGCAGGTGTTGATCGCGGGGGTGCCGGTGCGCCAGGTGTAGCCGACCGCGCCGGCGGCCTGATTGACGGTGATCATTCCCAACGCGTGGAGCGCGTTGTTGCGTGTGCTGTCGACGTTGGCGAGCGTCTGCACAGGAGCGCTCGACGCCGTCCACTGATGCGCGCCGCCGCTGTAGGCGATCTTCTCTTTGTGCGAGTAGACCGTGGTTGCGGTGAGCGGCACCAGTTGCTCGCGGATCGTGATGTCGACCATCCCCGATGTCTCGGGGAAGTTGTCGAGCGGCTGCGGTGTCCAGCGTTCGACCGGGGCGCCGGTCTCGTCGGTTTCGCCGGTCGCGACCCAGCTACCCGTGCCGCCCTGACCGACGATCCAGTTATCGTCGGAGAGGAACCAGACGTCGATCTGCACCTTTCCGCCCAACGGCACGCCGGTGAAGCTGACGGTGATGGGATCGGAGCGTGTGGTGGGCAGCGAGCCGCAGGTCTCGCGTACGACGGTGCCGTCGTAAGTGGCGCGGACGATCCAGGTTCTGGCGGTAGCGGGGAACTCGAAATCACGCGGATCGCGATTGACGGTGATGGTGGTGTCCATCGCAAAGCTGACGGTGTTGTCGAAGACGGGCGGGCTGGAGAGCACCTCGCCCAGCGTCTGCGCGAGCTGCGCCACGCCGCCGATGATGCCCAGCGCGCGGCAGGCCCAGCCGACGAAAGGCACTGCGTCGATCAGCTCCTGCGAGGTGGCATAGCCGAGCAGTTTTGCCGAGAGCTTGGGGATGCTCTTGATGCAAAGCGAGATCATCAGCTTGGCGGTGTCGATGATCGGGCCGCGGGCGCTGCCCTCGAGTGTGCCGCGGGTGGCCTCGGCGGCGATGAAGACCGGCGCCAGCACGGCGACGACGGCGAGCAGGATCTCGGGGTCTTCGGTAATGCTCTTGAGCGCGCCCGACGCCTGAAGCCCGACGCCCAGCGCGAGCAGGAAGGTCGGGATGCCGATGTTCATCACCAGCGTCCAGGCCATCGGAGCGTGGATGAGATCGTCCTTGCTGAACTGGTCGCGGTCGCCGACCGACGGGCTGCCGACGCCGAGCGTGCCGAACAGGATGTTGGCGTGCGAGGCGGCGGTGGGAATCGCGAAGTTGAGAGTGGTCTTGCGGAGTGTGCCCTGGTCGAGCAGCGGGATGCCCATGATCGCGTCATCCGTCGGAATGATCGCGAGGTGCTCGGGATTCATCGGGTTGCCGTCGGTGCCGAGGATGGGCGTCTTCTTGTCCGCTTGCAGATACTGCACATAGGCGTCGCAGAATCGCAGGTAGATGTTCTCGACCTCGACCGAGACGTTGCGGCTGTCGTCGCTGCCGAGCGTGGCGCTGAAGTCGCGGAAGAGCAGGCCGTGCAGGTTGGAGCCGATGCTGCCCGCGGGGTGGGCCAGGCTGACCTGGAAATTGCTCGATTGCGCGCGGCCGCGCACCTTGGCGGTCGCCGATGCGCCGCTGGTCGACCCGTCGGCCCCGATCGAGGTGACGCCGGGGTTGGCCGCCGGACGATTCCCCTTGATATCCGGGTCGTTGAAGATGCGGTTCAGGATTTCCTGGATCACCGGTTGCGCGGCGTTCGCGGTCTGGTCGGAGATTTCGTTGCCGTAGACCTGGTTGCCGTTGGAGTCGAGAACCGCGGCGCCCTGGGAGTCGACGGCCGGGACGCGCTTCATCCAGCCGCCGCTGGTCGTGGCCGGCCCCTGCGCGGCGATGGCGCAGGCGAGGGCGAGGATGAGACCGACGTTGGCGCCGGTGCAGGAGGTGGCGGTGCCTTCGAGGCTGTCGATGACGTCGAGCACCTTGGCGGCCTGCGTCGGGTCGAGATTCATGATCTCGGGATGATGGAAGACGACGGCGATGGCGGCGTCGACCGGCGTGTTGATCGAGTTCAGGTCGCTGAGGGTGGTCGGGGTGAGCTGCTGTCCCGCATCGCGGATTTTCAGGTGCTGAAGCTTGGGGTGGATCGCGGCATTCAGCGGCTCAACATCGCGGCCGGAGGCAGCGGCCCGGCGCTGCTTGCTGCGCACCAGCGAGCGATAGGCGCTGCTGGGGACGTGCAGATGCGACGTCACGACCGAATCGATGCCGTCCGCGCCTTTTGTGGTGATCCAGTAGTGCTGCAAGGCGTCGGCCGGGAAGTCGACGTCTTCGATGAAGTGCGTCAGTTGCTCGTCCGCGACCTGGCGCAGCAGGCTGTTTTGTCGGCGGAATCGGGCGCGGGTCTGTGCCGTATGCGGCGTCAATCTTGCGCGGTGCGATGCGCTGCGGACGACGTTGATCTTGTAGTTGCCCGGTTCCAGGTGCGAGAAATCGAAATGCAGCGTGCGGCGCTCGCGCGTGGCAGACTGGCCTTCGATCTCGCCGGTGGGCAGGAGCGTGCACCCGGTCAGCCACTGCGGCAGCACGACACCGGCGCCGAATGTGGCTGCGCCGGCGAGCATTGAGCGGCGGGAGATATTGGGGGCAAATGTCCGGGCGGACGAGGACGCATCACGGCAAGACTTGCGCGACGACATGCAGCACTCCGAGGATCGAGGGCGCGGACCGACCGCCGGCGCCGGGCTGGCGGTGCAATCTTGCTTATCGGTGGGTGCGGGGTGCGAATTTCGAAGGGACGAGTCGTAATACCGGATGGCGGCGAAAATCGGCAGCGCCGGGTCTGCGCGGCGCTACAACTCGACTCGTTCGGCGTGCAGGCCGCGCATGCAGTTGTGATGGCCGAGCGGGCACTTGCGGCGGTAGCAAGGCATGCAGGGCAGAGCGTTGCGAATGACCCGGGCGGTGGGGAGGTAGGGACCGGTGCGGTCGGGGTTGGTGGGGCCGAAGATGGCGGTGAGCGGTTTTTGCAGGGCGGCGGCGATGTGCATCGGGCCGGAGTCCACGGTGAGTACGTGGGCGGCGGCTTCGAGCAGGGCGGCGAGTTCGCGCAGCGTCGTCTTTCCGACGAGATTGGTGAGCGCGCGGTGGGGGCCGAGACGGGCAACCAGATCGTCCGCAAGGGCGCGGTCGTCGGGGCCACCGAGGAGGATGCAGCGGCGGCCGTCATCGAGCAGGCGGCGCAGGACAGCGGCGAAGCCGTTGGGAGTCCACTGCTTGGTGGCCCAGCGTGCGCCGGGCAGAACGGCGACGAAGTCGGTCGCGACGGGCGGCAGACCGCTTTCGGCGGCGGCGCTTGCTCCGCCGGAGTTTTCGCCACCGGCGGCCGTGGCCAGTAAGCGCCGGGCGGCGGCGCGCTCTTCTTCGCGAATTTCGAGCGGGAAGCGCGGCGGGTCGACGGGCAACCCCATGGAGCGGCCGAGGGCGCGATTGCGATCGACGGCGTGAACGTCGCCGGCCCCGATGCGGACGAGCTTGGTGTAGAAGAGCCAGGCGAATTCACGGGCCTGGGCAAAGCCGACGCGGATGCGAGCGCCGGTGAACCAGGCCAGCAGGCTGCTGCGGACGAGGCCCTGCAGGTCGAGGATCAGATCGAACTCGCGGCGGCGGAGCTCACGGACGAAGCCGACGAAATCGAGCGCCGAACGCGGGTCGAACCAGAGCCGGCCATAGTGTTTGCGGTCGAAGATGATCAGTTCGTCGATCATCGAATGGCCTTCGAGCAGGGGGGCGAAGGCTTTGCCGATCATCCAGGCGACGTGGGCATCGGGGTAGGCGGCGCGAACGCCGGCGAGAACGGGCAGGCCGTGGACGATGTCGCCCAGCGAGCTGGGCTTGATGATCAGGATTCGCAGCGGTCGGCGCGACGCGGGCGGCTGCGCCAGGTGCACGAAGTCGGAGGATTCTGCGGACGGCGGCTTCATCGCGGCGAAGTATAGGTGCGTTCGAGGGCCTTTCGTTCGCCTTTGGCGCTCCGACGTTCGCAATTTGCGCGGCGCGGCTATTCTCCTTGCTCAGGAGAACCGCACGATGAACCACCAGACCCAGCGACAGCCCGACCCGCCCTCGTCAGATCGGCCGACGCCGTGCTGCCCGGCGATTCGCGTCATGATGATGCCGCGCGACACCAACGCCCACGGCACTATTTTCGGAGGAGTGCTGCTGAGCTATATCGACCAAGCCGGCGCGATCGAGGCCCGCAAGCACACGCCCCACAAGTTCGTGACGGTGGCGATGAACAGCGTCGAGTTTAAGCAGCCGGTGTATGTCGGCGACGTTCTGAGCTTTGAGACGAAGGCGACGAAGTTTGGGCGGACGTCGGTGACGATCTCGGTGGATGTCACCGCCGAGCGCTTCACGGATCCGAGCACAAACATTCCGGTGACGAGTGCGGTGCTGGTGTATGTGGCGGTGAATGAACATGGTCGGCCGGTGCCGCTGGGCGTTCAGTCTTCCCCGGCGGAATAGGCCGACGAGAGATGTGCGAGCGAGGCGGTTGCAGGGTCTGGCCCAAACGTTCCCGACTGGATTCGAACCAGTAACCTTTGGCTTCGGAGGCCAACGCTCTGTCCAGTTGAGCTACGGGAACTCGATGCTTCGAAGTCCCGGAATATACCGCGCCCCTTCGGCCTCCGTCGAGTTCAGGGCGACGACGGCGGGTTCAATCCTTCAAACCGCGAATACGGCTCGCAAGACGAGCAGCACCGCCAACCCGATGGCGATCAGGATCAACACTGCCGAGATGATGGCCGCCTTACGGTCGCGGTTTTCATAAGCGGCTCCGGCGAAGGCCAGCCCCGCCAGGCCAACGATGCTCACAAAGATCGGCTCACAACATCCCATGCGGAGAATGGTAGGCGCTGAGCCGCGCCGCTACAGCTTGGCCGCCATCGCGGCGAGCCCGGCGATCGTGTTCATGTTGCGGGCCGTGCCCTGCTTCGCGACGGGGATGACGAGCGCTGAGTCGGCCATGCCGTCGCCGTAGTGGACGTAGATCTCGCGCGTGCCGAGTCGAAGCTGTTCGTTTTTCAGTCCCTTCAGATTTCGTATGGCGTCGGGCGGCGGGGCTTCGTCGAGGAAAATCGCCACCGTCCGATTCGGAGCGGCGTCGGGAAAGGGATTCGCATTCAGAACCGACGCGATTTCTTCCGCCGTGCGGATGAGGACGCCGACCGGCTTGCCGGCGTATTCGAGGAGCTGCTTCTCGAGCAGCGCCTTCACCTTGGCGGGCGCTGCCTTCGCGGTGAATACGACGTTGCCGCTGGCGATGTACGTCTGAACGTTTTCCCAGCCCGATTTGACGCACATGGCCTTCAGCTCGGCCATTGGGAGCTTGCCCGTTCCGCCGACGTTGACCGCTCGCAGCAGGGCGACGTAGGCCGGCACTCAACTTTCCCGTCGCGCGATCTGCTTTTGTGCCGCCTGAACCGTGTTACGCAGCAGCATCGCCACCGTCATCGGTCCGACGCCGCCGGGCACGGGAGTGATCGCGGCGGCGATCGGGGCGACTTCGTCGAAGTTCACGTCGCCGACGGTCTTGCGCGTTTCTTTGCCGTCAGGCGTGGTGACGCGAATCGAGTTGATGCCGACATCGATCACGACGGCGCCGGGCTTTACATGTTGCGCCCCGATCAATCCCGGCTTGCCGACGGCGACGACCAGGATGTCGGCCTGTTTGGTGTGATAGGCGAGGTCGCGCGTAGCGACGTGGCAGCCGGTCACGGTCGCTTCCTCGTTCAAGAGGAACATCGTGATCGGTTTGCCGACGATGCGGCTCTGTCCGACGATGACCGCGTGCGCGCCGCGGATCTCGCACCCGCTGGCGTGGATCATCTCGATCGCCGCCAGTGCGGTGCAGGGCGCGATGATCGGCGCGTGGTAGAAAAGCAGGCCGATGTTGGCCGGGTTGACGCCTTCGACGTCTTTGTAGGGATCGATGCGCCACTGCACCATGGCCGGGTCGATGTGATGCGGCAGGGGCATCTGCACGATGATGCCGGTGACCAGCGGGTCGCCGTTGAGGCGGTCGATCTCGGCCAACACGTCGCGCTGGGCGACATCGTCGGGCAGTTCGATCAGCTCATATTGCACGCCCGTCTTGACGCACAGGCTGCGCTGACGATCGGCGTAAAGCTGGCCGGCGGGGTCGGCCCCGACCAGAACGGCGACGAGCTTTACGGGGCCGTGGTGGGTGGTGTGATAGGCGACGTCGCTGGTGACGCGCGCGCGGACCTCCGTCGCGAGCGCGGCCCCGTCGAGGATGCGGGCCGCCACTAGCGTCCGCCTCCGTTGGCCCGCCCCAGAATCGCGATTCGATGGCGATTCGCCAGTTCGATCGTCCGCTCCTTCTCCAGGATGAGCGTGCGCCCGGCCTCGACGACCAGCGCCGCCGCCCGCGCCGCTTTCAGATTTTCGATCGTGTTGGGCCCGATGGTGGGCACGTCGAAGCGCATGTCCTGATTCGGCTTGGCCAGCTTCACCAGCGTCCATCCGCCCTGCGGGCATAGCTCAGCGGTGCGGCGGATGAGCTTGTCGGTTCCTTCGATCGCTTCGACGGCGATGATCTCGCGCTCCTTCACGGCGACAGCCTGCCCGACGTCGAGGTCGGCGATCTGGCGCGCGATGGGCCAGGCGAAATCGGCGTCGTCACGCACGCTGCGCGGCGGCTCGAAGGCCGTCAGAGTTCCCTCCGTAGCGAGCGCTTCGGGGCAATAGCGCGTCGAGTCGATCATTTCAATCCCGTTCCGAGCCAGCTCATCGGCCACCGCGCCGAGCAGCGAATGATTTCGCCGGTCGCGGACGCGGAAGTACCAGAGCCGAATGCTGGTCCAGTCGGGAAGATACTGCAAATACTGCAGCCAGCGCGGGCCGGCGAACATGGTTGACTTGCGAACGCGCCCGACCATGACCACCTCGCGACAACCGGCGCGGCGCAGGGTGCGAATCCAACCGCCAAGCCGGACGATGCCGTGCCAGCGGAAGACGCTCGATTGCTCGCGAAGGGCCGGATCGGCACAGCCGCGCAGGGCGACGGTGACCAGCGTGCGTCCGGCGGCGACGGCGTTGCGCGCGATCAGGCGCGGAAGCTCGCCTTCGCCGGCGATCAGGCCGAGAGGAGCGGAGTCGAGCTCGGAATGGGCGGGAGGTGGCAAGTGTCAGGTATCTGGCGGCGCGGATCGGGCCGACGGTGAAACAGCGAAACCGTGACGCGCTCCGACGCCGGAGCGCGTCTTATACATCTCACGCAAGCGGATTCACGACCAAACCGCTCGCCAGCTTCGGGAAAAAGAAAGTGCTCTTTTGCGGCATGAGGTCGCCCGCGAGGCAGACCTGTCGCAGCTCTTCCATCGTATTGGGCTGCATCAGGAAGACGCAGCCCTTGGTATCCTTTGCCTCGCCGACCGCCTCGGCCACGTTCTTCACGTAGTGAATCTCCGGGGGCTTGCCGGCGCACACTTTCGGCGTCAGCACTCGATCGATCACATAGGCATGGAGGAACGCAAGCGCCAGCCGACGCCAGGCTGCGCTATGGTTGGGCTCGAGCGAATCGAGCACGGCGGCATCACGCGGCTTGACGCTGAACATCTTGCCATCGGCGCGGACGAAGACGAACGCCTGCGGCCCCATCGCCACCACTGCTTCGAGCGCGGCATCCGCCGACGGTGCGTTGAGCGGCGCGACCTGAATGTTCGAATCGCCGATTAGCGCTGTCTCGGTGATGCTCAGCCCCGGCATGACGCGATGCGTCGGCAGGATCAGAAGCCCCGCGTCGCTCATCGGGCAGCAGACGCACAGGACATAGTTGGCCGGATGATCCGCGGCGAGCGGGCCGCCTTTTTCCTGTAGTCGGGCTCGATAGTTCAGCCCGGTTCCATAGCGATGGTGGCCATCGGCGATGTAGATCGCCTTGTCGCGCATCGCGGCCTGGACAGCGGCGATGGTCGCCGAATCGGTCACGGCCCAGACGGTGTTGCTGACGCCTTCGGCGTCGCCGGTCAGGATCGGCGACAGCGACGCGATGGCGCGATCGAGCAGGGCGGAGACGGCGTTCGACGGATCTTCGAACAGGCCGAAGATCGGGCTCAGGTTGCAGGCGGTGGCCTGCGTCAGCAGCAGACGGTCTTCCTTGGGGCCGCCGAAGGTATGTTCGTGGGGATAGACCGAGCCCTTGCCGAATTCTTCGAGCCGCAGCCGCACGAAGAACTTTTTGCGCAGGTACTTGCGACCCGCGTGAGTGTAGGCCTGGTGATAGACGTAGATGGCGGGCTGAGCGTCCTGCTTCATGATGCCCGATTTCAGCCACTCGTCCAGCGTGGTCTTGGCTGCGGCGTAGGCTTCCGGCGGTCCGGCGAACTTGGGAGGCGTGTGGGGCAGGTCGATCTTCACGAAATTGGCCGGATCGCGCTGCAGCAGCGCCCGCTTGTCGGCGTCGCTCAGGACGTCGTAGGGCGGCGCGAGGCGCGGCCCGATGTCCGTGCCAGATTTCGGCGTGTATCGAATTCCCTTCAGCGGTTGAATCTCGGCCATCGCGTGCGTCCTTGTCGTTTCTGCGGGTCGATGAAATCGTGTTCGCGTCTCGGCGTCATCCGCCCCCGATGGGCGAGAGCGCAGATCGAAGATTACGCGAGGCCGCGCGAAGGGGCGAGCCGTGGCCCCGATCGCGCGCCAGGCGTGCCGCTACGTCGCATTCGCCAGCGCCCGCACCGCCCGTGGTGGATCGCCGGCCGAAAGCTCCGTGGTCGTCGGGTACTGCGTCCGTAGATAGCCAAGGCCGACCCACTCGCCCGTCTGCGGTTGACGCGCCAGCGACGTGATGCGGCCGGCGTCGCGCTCCGCGGTCCGCAGCGGCGTCGGCAGCGCGAGGCCCGCGCCATCCGTCATGGACAGCTTCACCAGCCGCCGGGCCAGCGAGTTGTAGGCCCGCATGCGCTCGATC
>JALHOX010000126.1 GCA_022842805.1 Phycisphaerae bacterium
CGCCGTCAGCGGATCGATCATCGCCACCGAAATCAGCGCCCTCACCTTCGTCAGCGTCCCCTACTTGGTGATGAAGCCCGGCGGAAACTTCACCTATCTGCAACTCGGCGTCTTCGGCTCCTTCTTCGCGCGGCTGGTCGTCGCCTATTGGCTGGTGCCCGCCTATTACAAGCGCGAGATCTACAGCCCCTTCGACTACATGCAGAATCAGTTGGGCGGCCATGTCCGCAGCATGGTCACCGTGCTCTTCACGATCGGCACATTGCTCGGACAATCCGCCCGCATCTACCTGACGGGCGAAGTCCTGCTGGTCGTGCTGCACGATCAGTTGGAATGGCTCTCGGCCCACGCCGGCCTCGATCCGCTCGCGTGGTCGATCATCATCATCACGCTCATCTCCCTGGTCTGGACGCTGCTCGGCGGCATGACCACCGTGATCTGGACCGACGTGCTCCTCTTCCTCGCCTTCGCCGTCGGTGCGCTGGTGGCGCTCGGCGTGATCATCGCCAATCTGCCCGGCGGATTCGCGGAGCTGGTGCAGATCGGCCTCGCCGCAACGGGCTGCGGTCCGCACGGCAAGTTCACCTTTTTTGACTGGAGCACCGACCCAACCCACGACCTCACCATCTGGGTCGCCGTGATCGCCAGCACCTGGGGCGGCGTCGGCAGCTACGGCGTCGATCAGTTGCTCGTGCAGCGCATGTTCTGCTGCAAGAGCATCCGCGACGCACGCTGGGCCATCGTTAGCAGCGCCGCGAGCCAGTTGATCACCATCACGGTCATGATCGTCGGCGTCGGGCTCTACGCCTATTACCAGACACACACCATGACCCCCGAGGGCAAGGCGCTCTTCGACGCCAAGGGCGACCGCGTATTGCCCATCTTCACGCTCGAGATCGTGCCCGTCGGTCTGAAAGGTGTGATCCTGGCAGCGATTTTCGCCGCCGCGATCTCCACCGTCATGGGCGTGCTGACAGCGCTCGGACAAACCGCGCAGACCGCCTTCTACAACCCGCTGCGCGAGGCGTGGCTGCAGATGAAGGGCCGACCGCTGACCATTGCCGACGTCATGTCCGACGACACCCCCAGCGACGCCGTCCGCGCCGAACAGCGGCACGGCGTCTTCGTCAGCCGCGTCCTGATCGTCGTTTCCGCGCTGATTCTCGGCCTGCTGTCCTACTGGATGGCGGAGGTCGCCAAGCACTATCCGACGATCCTGCAGCTCGGGCTGGCGATGGCGCAATACGTCATCGGCGCGCTGATCGCGGGCTTCGCGCTGGCGTTTTTCCCGCTGCGGATCGATGGTCGCGGATTCATGTACTCCGGGCCGTTGTCCGTAATGATGGTCTACGCGCTGGTATCCAAAGGCCCCGAAGCAAAGTGGGCCTGCATGATCGCAGGCGGCGCGCTGCTGCTGTTTTGGCTCTATCAGGGTTTCCTCTCGGGCGACTGGGGGCTGGACGCCGACGCTGGCGAGCGCGACGCCGCCCACTTCGGCTTGGCCACGCTGAGCCTCCTCGCCGGCATCGCGCTCGTCATTCTGGTCCAGCAGTTCGTCGCCTTCCCCGGTCCGCCGACCACACGCGACACCGTCATCGCCTGGACATGGCGCGGCCCCATCGGCAGCGTCGTGGCGTTCGTCTGGGGATACCTGCTGGCACGGCGGCGCATGCAAACTGCCGCAGCGTAGACCCGCCCCTCACCCGCCCATTGAGCCGCAGGCTTCAGCCTGAGCGGACGCGCCTTCGTCGGTGCGCGTCGCAGATTCAGAGCGATCGAACCTCTCAGGGGTCGGCGCCAATCGACGCAGCGCTGGCAATGAAAAACCGCGCGGACTCAAGCCGCGCGGCTCATGTTTGTGAAATTCAAGACTTCACTGCTTCGACCGCCCGACTGCGGCGGCCGCGATCGTTAGCGCCCCGGCGTCTCCGCCCCGCGGCTCACCGGCCGCTGCTGACGCTGGCCGCGCTGCCGCGGCGTGTTCAGGCTCTGCTCAAACGCCGCCTTCTGCTCGGCGGTGAGGATCGACATCAGCTTGGTGCGATACTCCTGGGCGACGTTCGCCTCTTCGGCCTTGCCCGCGGCGCGGGAGGCCCGCATGCCCTCGCGCTCCAGGTCGCGCAGTTCCGCCTTCTGCTCATCGTCCAGGTCCAGCCGTCGCGCCGTGCGGAACATCGTCCGCAGGTCGGGCGTCTTGCCCCGGCCCGCCGCCTGTTCAACCGCAGAGGCGAGCTCAGCGCGATACGCCGCCAGTGCCGGCTTCTGCTCTTCCGTGACAATGCCTTCAACCTTGGTGAGCAGCTCGTTCAGCAGATCCGAGCGGTCGATGCGGCTCATCGCCGTCTGTTCGCGGACACGCTCGCCCGCCGGCTGCTCGCCCGCCTCTTCCGCGGCGCGATCTTCCTCCGCCGCCTGCCGCACTCCCTCGATCCGCCGCCGCATGCTCTCGCGCACCGCGATGACCGCTTCTTCAAACTGCTCCGTCTGCGCAGGGTCGAGGTTCAGCTTTTCAGGCAGCTCGGTCGTCGCCTGACGAAACTGCTCGCGCTGCGTCTGACGCGTCGAAAACTCCTCGCGCCACGCATCCAGCTTGTCGATCTGCTCGGGCCGCAGGATCGGCTCAAGCTCGGCCGAAATCTCTTCAAAGGAATCCTGCGGACGCCCCATCTCCTCCATCTGGCCCCGGAGGTTCTCCAATGCCACGGTGTCGTTGTTTCGCTCCGCCTCACGCATCTGCTGCATCAGCTCAAAACGCGAGCGCATCGACTCGCGATAGGGCGCCAGGATCTGTTCAAACTGCGTCTGCTGGGCCTCGTCGAGATCAAGCCGACGAGCCATCCGCGCAAACTGTCCCTCGAAAAATCCCGCCCCGCCGGGCGGGCCATCGGGCCGGTCCCCGCGGATGCCGCGCTGCATGCGACGCGGACGCTGGCCGCCGTCGTCCGGCACGCCGCCGCCGCCCGGGCGCTGGGCCGAGGCCGGAAAAGTCGTCAGAAGGGTCAGACAAAGGGTCGGCAGAAATCTGAGAACGCGTCGCATCTGAATGTCTCCGGCGGGCTCGCTTTGCGATACCGATACGCGGCTGCTCTCAGCACGCCCGAGCAGTTCCGGGTCGGGCGGCGAGAAGCGAGGACAACCTATCCACGATAGACGCTCGACGCCGATTTGGATTGCCTACAAAGCGGTCGGCGAACCGCGAACTGACAAACTCTGACAAAATGCCGCCAGGTGGCTCAGCGTCGTGCCGCAACATCCGCCCACAATCCGGGCGCCAATCGTCAGGCAATCAAGCGCCAGGTCGGCGAATTCGTCCGCGTCCAGCGTCTCCGCCGCGCTCCACCCCGGAATCGGCGAACCCTGCGAGAGGTGCGGATAAAATGCCACCGGACGCGAAGTCAGCCCCATCAGCAGCGGCAAACAATCGCCCGCGGCGCTCGGCGGAACGCAGTTCAGCCCGATCGCCAGCGGCGAATACTCCTCGACCGCTCGCACCGCTTCACTCAGCCGATCCCCGCCCAACAGCAGCCCGTCTTCGCGCAGGATAAAGCTCACGATCAGCGGAATTCGCCGCGCCGCCGCCAATTCGCAGCAGATCGCCGCCTCCCGAACCGAATTCTGCGTCTCGATCAATACGCAATCGGGGCTCGCCAGCGCCAGCCAGTCCAGCGTGCGCCCATGCAGCGCCCGCAGCCGCGCGTCGGCCGGCGTGAGATCGGGCCGATAGCAGTCGCCCGCCGGCGCCAGACTCGCGGCGACCCAATAGGGCGCGCCATCCCGCCGCTGTGCCGCATCGCGCGCCAGCGACACCGCCTGCACCGCCGCCGCCCGCCCCTCCATATCGCTCTTGCCCACCGCCTCAAATGCATCCGCACACACGCGAAACGTATTCGCCGTGTGAAGCTGGGCCCCGGCGTTTGCATAATCGCGATGAATCTGCCGCACGACTTCGGGCGCGCTCTGCAGCGCTGCCGCCGACCAAAGCGGCCCCGGCGTGGCGACGCCGCGACGCTCCAGCTCAGTGCCAAGCGCGCCATCCAGCACGACGATCGATGATTCCAGATCGAAGAGCGGCATCGCGGTGATCCAGGGTCGGCAGTCCATCCGCTAACGGCGCCGCCCGTTCGGGCACCGCCGAGAAGCGCTCGCATGGGTCAAACTCCGCTCAAGATGGTAACGCGCGATCGCGTGTCCGCAGCCCCCTTTTCGCCCACCGCCGCCGACCCCAGTTGTTTCCGGACGGCCCGACCGTCGGCCCGCGCGTCTCACGCAACGCCCAGCTCTCGCCGCCTCATCACTTGCGGTTTGAATAGCGCCGCCCAATCCGCTATCGAGCGCGTATGAGGGATGCACCCGACCATGCGCCGCTCGCTCCGCCCCCCGCGCAAGCCCCCCTCGCCGCAGCGCTCAGCGCCTTCTTCATCGCCCTCACGCTCTACCTCATCACCGCCGTCGCGCTCGACCATCTCGAAAATCCCGGCTTGGCATACTTCGATCGGCTCGCCGCCTCGTTTCTCGCCGGCCGGCTCGATCTCCCGCATCCCGAACCGCTCTCCGATCTGACATTTCACAACGGCCGCTGGTATGTCCCCTTCCCGCCGCTGCCGGCTCTGCTCATGACGCCCTTCGTCGCCCTCTTCGGCGGCGTGCGCGTCGTGCCATTCTCGATCTGCTTGGCCGCGATCGCCGTCGCCGCCACGCTCGCTTGCATTCGCACCCTACAGCGCCACGGCCGCCTCCCCACCAATACGCGCTCCGCGCATCTCGCCGCCATCAGCCTCGCCGGCGGCGTGCTGTGGTTCTGCTGCGTCGATGGCCAGGTCTGGTTCCTCGGACAGGTCTGCGCCATCGCAATGTTCGCGCTCGCCGCCTGGGCGGCAAGCGCCGGGCGCAATTGGTCCAGCGGCCTCTTTCTCGCTCTTGCCGTGTGCGGACGCCCTCACGTATTGCTCGGATTGCCGCTGCTGCTCGCACTCCCGCCCTGCAATCAGCCGCGCGCGCCACTCCGCACGCTCCCACGACGCGCCCTCCCGACGCTCCTGCCCTGCGTCGTCGCCATCGCCGCCCTCGGCGCCTACAACCACGCCCGCTTCAACAGCCCGTTCGACTCGGGCTACCTCCGCCAAGAAATCAACCCGATCCTCCGCGCCGACCTCAGCACATACGGCCAGTTCAGCACCCACTTCCTCCCGCGCAACCTCTGGCTCATGACCATCAAACCCCCCGCCATCACCCTCAACCCGCCGCGAATCCACCCCGACTTCATCGGCATCGGCATGCTCTGGACGCTGCCCGCCATCGTGCTGCTGCTCGCATCACCCCGCTGGATGCGCTACGGCGTCGCCCGCGCCGCGGCCCTCGCCGCCACCCTCATTTCCATTCCGCTGCTGCTCTACTACAACGGCGGCTGGGCCCAGTTCGGCTATCGCTTCAGCCTCGATTTTCTCGTCCCGCTCACGATCTGCCTCACCGCCGCCATCGCGCACGCCCCACCAGCCATCGCGCGCGCGCTCGTCGGCGCGGGCCTCATCGTGAACGGCTGGGGCGTCTATTGCTGGTTCACGCGCTAGCGCAGCCCCTCCGCCGCCTCAACCGTCAGCACATTCGCCGCGGCGCCATACTGATCCTGCCAGATGTCGAGCACTTCGTTCAACGTCACCCAGCGAATCCCCGCGTCGCCGCGACGAGCCAGCAGCTCCGACTCAAACGCCGCCCGCCAATCCGCATCCACCACGTCGCGCTGATTGGTCATGATGGTGCACGTGTGAATCCCGCCGCCCAGCTTCCCCGCCCCGCGCAGCTCCAGCAGCAAATCGAGATTCTCCCAGCTACCACCAAAGTTCCCGATGCTCGGCAGCGGCGCGCCCTCGTCGGGCGTCGTCGGATGAGCCCGATCCTGCGGCTTCCACACCCCCGACGCAAACAACGCATCATCGTTCACATGACTGCCCGAAGCCGCCCCCCACAGCGCGGTCGCCTGCCACGATTGCGATACATACTGATCGCCCCCGATCGGCGCCCAGAATTGCTCCAGCTTGCTGCTGTTCGGCGGCTCCGCAATAAACCCGCCCACAATGCCGCTCGGCGTCACCCCATTCAGCTCGATCAGATACGCCACATCGGCATAGCTATAGCTGGTCTCGTGCGCGTGCGGATCGATCTGAAACTTCAGATCCTCCGACATCCATCGCAGCACGTTCTTTCCGCCCGTATCCGCCCCGCTGTCATGCATGATGATCGCACGCAGAAAATTCCAGTCCGACTGATAGTCGAACTTCACTTCATACGAGCGCAGCATGCTCGCAAATGTCACCAGCGCCGCGCGATGCTGCTCAAAGGTCGCCTTATCGCTCATGAAGTTCGGATACCCCGGCGGCTCTTCGCAGTGCATCACGATGCTCACCAAAATCGCGTCCGATTCCGGCGTCACATCGGCCCACGAAGTCGGCGCCTCGGGATCGACGAACGGCGCATCCGGCGAATCGTCGCTCCCGCCGGCGTCGCTATCGCCGACCAGCACGTCGTCCGTCGCCCCACCGCTAAATGTCCCGATTCCCGCTCCGCCGACCGCATCGCCCTCGCCCGGGCTGGGCGTGCAGCGACCCCAGGCGACGAAAAGCGCCATCGAAAACAGCGAGATGATCGGAAGCGCAATCGCGGATCCGTAGTTGGAACGATGCCCGGCGGACATGGCGTCTCCTCGCGCAAAAAGAGCCCCGAGAGTCTGGCTCCCGGGGCTGATCGGTCGGAGACGAATGTGCATTCAATAGCGGACGCGCGTCGCCGCCTCCGCGGCCGGCGCCGCCCTGTCGTTCAAAAATCGAACCTACGCCTTCACGATCTTCTTGCTCTTGGGCTGCTTACCGCAGGCATTGCGCGTGTCGACCACCAACGACGCATGCTTGGCGACCAGCGCGTAATCCACATTGCTGTGGTCCGTGCTAATGAGCACGCAATCAACCGACTTCAGCAATTCCGCCGTCAGCGGCTGGCTCTTCATGTGCGTGATGTTGTGCTCGCGCATCGGCTTGGCGACCGGGATAAACGTGTCGTGGTAGCAGACCTTGGCGCCACGATGCTGGAGCAGTTCGATCAACTCGACCGACGGCGATTCGCGCACATCGTCGACGTCCTTCTTGTAGGCCAGTCCGAGCACCAGCACCTTCGAACCCTTGATCGGCTTGCCATGCTCGTTCAGCGCTTCGCCGACGCGATTGACCACGTACTCGGGCATGGCGGTGTTGATCTCGCCCGCCAGCTCAATGAACTTCGCGGAAATGCCAAACTCCTTGGCCTTCCACGACAGATAAAACGGATCGATCGGAATGCAGTGGCCGCCCAGGCCCGGCCCCGGATAGAAGGCCTGAAAACCGAAGGGCTTCGTCTTCGCCGCTTCGATGACCTCCCACACGTCGATGTCCATCTTGTCGAAGATCATCTTCAATTCGTTGGCCAGCGCGATATTGATGCAGCGATAGACGTTCTCCACGATCTTCGCCGCCTCGGCCACTTCGCAGCTCGACACCGGCACCACGCGATCGACCACGCTGCCATAGAGCGCCGTCGCCAGCTTGCCGCTCTTCTCCGTCATGCCGCCCACCACCTTCGGAATCTGCTTGGTGGTCATGTCGGTGCGGCCCGGGTCTTCGCGCTCCGGCGAAAAACCCAGGAAGTAGTAGTCGTCCAGCTTCCGCTTCGCATCACCCGCTTCGAGGATCGGCTGCACGATCTCGCGCGTCGTAAACGGATAGGTCGTCGACTCCAGCACGATGACCTGCCCCTTCCGCAGACACTTGCTGATCGCGTTCGCCGTGCTCTCGACATACGTCATGTCCGGCTCGCGCATCTTGTTCAGCGGCGTCGGCACGCAGATCAAAATCGCATCAGGCTCGTCCAGCCGGCTGAAATCCGCCGTCGGCTCAAACATCTTGGCCTTGATCAGCTTCTGAAAATGGTCGCCGGGCAGGTGGCGGATATAGGTCTTGCCCGAGTTGAGCATGCGCACTTTTTGCTCGTCGATGTCAAAGCCCAGCACGCGAAAGCCGGAAGCGGTGAACTCGCGCACCAGCGGCAAACCGACATAACCCAGCCCCATCACGCCGACGAGGGCCTGTTTGCCGGTGATTTTCTTGAGAACATCGTCGAACAGCGCCATAGCGGAAAGCTCCTGATTCGCTTGAATGAGCGGGGAAATCTAGCCGACGCGCCGAGGGCCAGCAAGGAAAGGCCGACGGCGAATCATCCCTCATCTATCGGCCGAACCACGGATTCGGTGACAAGTTCCGCTTTCGCCCCCCACGCGAATGCGCCCGGCTTTCTCCCGCCGACCCGACGCCCGCACGGGTAAACTAAAGGGCGATTCGCTTTCGTCCACCTGTTCGGAGGATCGCTCATGAATCGCGTCTCGCGCCGCGGGCTGCTCTGGTCGGGGTTCGGGGCGGTCGCCGCGGGATTGCTCACACGCCGCGCCTGGGGGATCGAAGCTCCATCCTTCGATTTGGCGCAGATGGCCGAAATGCTCCGCAGCGGCGCAATCCCCAACCGATCCGGACGCTTCCGGCGCGGCCTCTCCGCCGCCGCCGCCGCGCCGATCAAGCGCGGCGATCCCCTCCGCCGTCTCGATGGAGTGCGCCAGTCGATTCAGATCGCCGGTCTCCCGTTTCACCCCTGGTTCACCGGCGATGATTTTCGCGACGCGATCCCCTTCCACGTCGGCGACAACAACGCGCTGCCCACCCCCACCGAAGAAGTCGACGTCGCCATCGTCGGCGGCGGAATCTCCGGCCTCTCCACCGCCTACCTCCTCCGCGAATTCTCGCCCGTCCTCTTCGAGCTGCGCGACCAGTACGGCGGAAACGCGATGGGCGAGATCTGGGGCGATCCGCTCGATGAAAAGCCCTACTCCATGGGCACCGCCTACGTGATCTCCACCGAAGAAGGCGAGCCGCTGCACGACTTCTATCGCGAGTTGGGAGTGCTCGACACCGCCCGCTTCGCCGGGCCACAGGACCCGGTCGAGGTCGCCGGCGTCATTCGAAAGGACTTCTGGACCGGCGCCGGCTTTTCCCCCGACGAGCAGATGGCCTTTGAGCGCTATGCAACCGTCGTCAGCTTCATGGCCAACGAGAGCTATCCCGATATTCCGCTGCCCGAGGGCAAGGACAATCAGTGGATCCTCGATCTCGACCGCCAAAACTTCCTCGAAAACCTCGAGTCGCAGATGGGCCTGCCGCTGCCGCCGGTGCTCAAGGCCGCCGTCCAGGCCTACTTCTACTCGTCCTTCGGCTACCCGATGCAGCAGATCTCAGCCGCCAGCGGTTGGAACTTCGTCGCCGCCGAGGAATACGGCCGCTACATCTGGCCCGGCGGCGTGGGATACCTGGCGCGCGCCCTGTGGCGGCGTCTGGCCGAGTTGGAAGAAAACGTGCCGCCCGATGCGCGACCGCGCTTCTTGCGAAGCGGCTGCCGCGTGTTCGATGTCCGCCTCGAACCCGACGGCCGCGCCCGACTGACCTATGTCGACGCCGCCGGCGTGCAGCGCGCGATGCGGGCCAAGGCGGTCGTGCTCGCCTGCGCAAAGCACATCTGCAAACACGTGATTCACGACCTCGTGAACATCGATCAGGACAAGTTCGACGCCTGCGCCGCGATCTACGCCCAGCCCTACCTCGTCGCAAATGTCCTGCTCAACGCCCGCGTGGAGCGCGATTACTACGACCTCTTCCTCCTGCGCGACCCGCTCGCCTTTCCGCAGGAGCCCGACCTGAGCAGCGAGCGCCGCCCGCTCGACGTGATCTTCAGCGACTACGCCTCCGCCCGAAACGGCGCCAAGACCGTCATGACCATGTACTGGCCGCTGCCCTTCGGCGCCTCCCAGTTCACGCTCCTGCTCAACGACCCGTTCACGACCTACGCCAACCTGCTCGCTCCGCGGCTGCGCGAGTTCCTCAAGCTCATCAACGTGCCCGATAGCGCCGTCGAGCAGATCCGCATCACCCGCTGGGGACACGCCATGCCCGTCGCCGGCGTCGGACTGATCGCCGACGGCTACTGCGAAGCCGCCCGCCGTCCCATGAGCGACACGATCTTTTTCGTAAATCAGGACAACTGGGCCCTCCCCGCCGTCGAAAACAGCGTGCTCGATGCGTTCAGCGTGGCCGAACAGGTCCGCGGCACACTGCGCCGCTAAGCCGCCGGTTGAAACCCGAGATCTTCGGCGCCTCCCGGGTAGTCATCCGTCAAAGCCGCGGTACACTGCTCCGTCCGAGAATCGCGGTAATCGCGTTCTCCTACCGCGAAATTCGGCGTTACCGAGTTAGGAACTTCATTTGCACACGCTCGCCCATGTCGAGGAACGAATCATCTCGTTACCCGGCAGCGACGCGACCATGCTCCGTCGGTCGTCCACCAATCCCGATCGCCGCGACGCGATCGTCTTTCTCAACGGCCTGCTCGGCGACAGCTCGCAGTGGCGCTTGTTCGATCAGTACATCCCCCCCACCGATTACGCCGACTGCTACTACATCGACCACCACTACGACAGCCGCAAGGATCCGCCCACGGTCGCCAACGTCGTCCGCGAGACCCTCGGCCTGCTCAACAGCGGCCCCCTCG
>JALHOX010000127.1:0-9505 GCA_022842805.1 Phycisphaerae bacterium
GGCGGGCGCCGCGGGCGCTGCGCCGCCGGGCGCGGGCGGATCATCGGTGTCGGAGGCCGGGACGCGAACGGTGAGCGTTGCGCGGGTGGTGCGGCCCATCAGGTCGACCTCGATTTTGCCGTCGGCGGTGGTGCGGCCGGTGATGGGCGGGGGAATTCCGGGGACGCCGCCGGGGGGGCGAATCTGGCCCGCCGAGCGAATCTCGAACGGGGCGTTGGCGACGGGCGTGAAATCCTGCTTGAGGATGCGGAGTCGGAGCTTAATGCGGCTGGTGTCGGCGACGAGCGGGACGTGCGTGCCGGTCGCGCCGGGTTCGGCGCGGCGTTCGGGATCGGGGATGTGGAGCGTATCGCCGCGGGTGGTCGAGTCGCCTTTGAAGAGCAGATTGGGGCTGGCGCGTCGGCCGCGCAATTGGCGATTGCGGGCGTGGTTCCAGACGGTATTCGGCTCGCGAAAGCCGGCCTCGCTGGCGAGTTTGGTGATGTGGTCGGTTCCGCTGCAGCGGTGATTGCGTGCCATGTTCGATCGGTCCTCGCTGCCTTAGGTCGCGCGGCGGCGCCACTCTGCGCCGTCGATGCGTGGGAAGGTGATCTGACACTCGCCCGGCGGAATATTCTCGATTCGGGCGAAGCCCTCGCGATCGAGCGATCCGGTGCGGCGGAAGCCGTTGGGCAGCAGCACTTCGAAGGGCTCGTGCGGGATCGGGTTGCCGTCCTCGTCTTTGAGATCGAATGAGATTGACGCGTCGCCGCCGGGGTCGTCGGGGTCGTCGGGCGGCCGGGGCGGGTCGATGGGGGTGACCGGGCCGGGGCCGTTGGGGTCGCCGGTGTAGGTGTGGTCTCGTCCGGGCTTGACCTGATCGGCAGCGCCCGGGGTCGAGGCATCTCCTGCTTGCGCGGCGCTGGGAACGCCGGGGGGGCCCGAGCCGGAGTTGATGTTCACGATCGGGGCGTTGATGAAGATCGCGCCGGGCGTGATGACGATGGAGCTGCTGCCGCAGCCGAGCACGATGCTGTTTTGCGCTTCGACGAAGACATCGGGGGCGATGACGTGCAGCTTGCCGAAGATGTCCTCGACGCGATCGCCTTTGATCTCGTTGTAGAAGTTGCCGGTGACTTTGTAGGTCATGTCGCCGCCGACGACGACCACGCGGTTTCCGCCGACGGTGAGCGAAGCGCTGCCGTTCACCTTGTAGCGCTGATGGCAGTAGACGGTGAGGTCGTCGTTGTGGCCGATGTTGGCGACGCGATCGGCCTTGGCGCGGACGTGCATGTCTTTTTCGGCGAAGAAGCCGAGTTGCTCTTTGCCCTTGAGGTCTTCGAAGCGGATCTCGTTGGTGCCGCCGCCGCCCTTGCTGCTGTGGGTCTTGATGTAGCTTTTGGTCTTTTCGTCCGGCAGCGGATAGGCCGGCATGTGGTCGTTGTTCATCACGCGGCCGACGACGATCGGGCGATCGGGGTTGCCCTCGAGAAAGTCGACGATGACCTCTTGTCCGACGCGGGGGAGGAACATGATTCCGTATTGCCCGCCGGCCAGGCCGTGCGCCACGCGGACCCAGAAGGAGCTGTTTTCGTTGAAGGTGCCCTGATGGTCCCAATGAAACTGGATCTTCACGCGGCCGTACTTGTCGGTGTAGATCTCCTCGCCGGCGGGGCCGACGACGATGGCGGTTTGCGTGCCGTGGACGAAGGGCTTTTCGGTTTTCAACTGCGGGCGGTAGGGCACGTCGCTGGCGATGGTCTCGAACTTTGCGATGTAGGCCTCGCCGCGCTCCGCGGCTCCGCCTTCGGCGCTGGGGGCGAGGCGGGCGCGATGGTTGACGGCGGTGACGAGATACTCGCGATTGAGGTTGGCGGCGGGGTGGTCCTGCAGCGTGAAGCGAAAGCCGGCGTGCATGCCACGAATGGTGGCGCTCATCTGCTGCTGGGCGACGCGACACTGATAAGCCTGGAGGCGGATGCCCGCGAGTTTTTTGCCCTCGGGCTTTTCGGCGTATTCGCCGGGGTAGTCGATGTCGTGCAGGGCGGTGAAGGCGCTTGCTTCGACCTTGTCGGCGATATCGACGCCGGGCTTGGTGAAGTTGAAGTCGTCGCGGGTGACGCTGCCGATGCGGATGGAGCGTTTGGTCTTGAGGCGAAAGACGTGCTCGGCGCGCTCGGCGGGCTGGAGTCCGCTGGCCTCGCGAAAGGGGAACTGCGAGCCGTGGGTGTTGTTCACGTGGGCGGCGGGGCTGTCGCCGAAGACGAGCACATGTTTGCCGTCTTTGTGCTCGAAGAAATAGAACATTCCCTCGTGTTCCATCAGCCGCGTGATGAAGTCGAAGTCGCTCTCGCGATACTGGGCCACGAAGTCGCGTGGGGAATAGCTGGACTGGAGCGCGGGACGAATGCAATCCGCCGGGAGGCCCGCGTCTGCGACGACTTTCTTGATGATTCCGGGCACGCTCATGTCGGCGCAGTTGGCCTCGATGAAGACGCGCGAGCGCTTGCGGCGGGTCAGTTGCCAATGGAGCGGGACAAGTTCGGCGGCGTAGTAGGTGCTGTTGACGCCTTCGCCGATGCGCTCGAAAGAGCGGAGGATGCCGTTGACTTCGCGGGTGCCGTGGTTGGGGCTGGTGATGAGGATCTGGCCGGCCTTGCCGACGAATGACTCGGGCGCCAGTTCGCGCTCGCTGGAGACGAATTCGAGGGAAAAGGTGAAAAGCTCGTCCAGCGCCTCGCGTCCGTCGAAGCGGGTGATGCGAAGCTGCTGCGCGTCCACCTCGGGCATTCGAAAGGTGAAACCGGCAACATTTGCCGCATCTTGCGGACTATTGGCCATGGACGGCGGCTCCAAGTCTTGCGGTGCGGGAATCCGCTGATGAGCGGGCAGTATAGGAGGGATACTCGCCGCGGGGGGAGCCGCCGGAGATTGGTAATTCATAGCGCGGTCCCAGGTGGGAGTCAACGGTGGGGGATTTTGCAGTCGGAATCGGTTTTGCGGAGCGTGGGGAAGGCGAGCCGGCGGGCGCGGCTGCGCTTGCGGCGCCGGGAGCGAGCACTCCCCATCGTCGCGGCGCTGTGTTAACGTTCGCTCCTGGACAAACCGGGGTGTGGTGCAGGACGCCCGCTGGGTGTGGGCCGCGCTCGGATACAAAGCAGGAACAACATGGCTGCGAATGGCTCCCAATTCGAATTCGTGTCGGGCAAACCGATCGGCTCGGTTCTGATCGTTCCGCTGCTGAGCGTTCCGAAGCCGGCGCTCAACATGCTGGGGCAGGTCGACCAACTGTGCGAAGGCGCGGTGAGCGAACTGCTGGAGAGCGGGGCGATTCATGCCGACGCGGGGCCGATCGTGCATACGACGCGGGCGGGCGCGATGCATCGCGTCATCGTCGTGAACATGGGGAAAGCGGCCGAGTTGACGGGCCACAAGGTTCGCGTCGCCGGTGCTCAGGCGGCGCGTTGGCTGATGAATAATCAGGTGGAGAAGGCCACGCTCTGGATCGACGATCTGGCGGCGACCGACGTGGAGGAGGCCTGCGGGGCTTTCGCGAGCGGGATGACGCTGGGTGGGTGGAGCTATCGCCAGTTTACGACCCGCAACAGCACGCCGCCGGCGCTGATCAAGGTGGCCGTGTGCGGGCACGAGCCGAGTGCGGCGAAGCAGGAACTGGCGACGATGCGCGATGCGCAGATGGTGGCGGACGCGGCGAATTATTGTCGCAGCATTGCTCATCAGCCGCCGAATGTGATTACGCCGAAGACTCTGGCGGCGGAAGCGAAGAAGCTGGCGGCGGAGCACAAGCTGAAGCTGACGGTGATCGACGCGGCCAAGGCGAAGCAGTTGGGAATGGAAGGGCTGCTGAGCGTCGGGAAGGGGGCGGCGGATCCGGCGTGTCTGATCATCGTCGAATATCGCCCGCTGCCGAAGACGCGGACGCTGACGGCGCTGGTGGGGAAGGCGATCACGTTTGATACCGGCGGTTATTCGATCAAGCCGGCGGCGAACATGGAGGCGATGAAGTTTGATAAGTGCGGCGGCTGCACGGTGCTGGGCATTCTGAAGGCGGCGGCGACGCTGCGGCTGTCGTGCAACCTGGTGGGCGTGATCGCGGCGGCTGAGAACGCGGTGTCGGCGGAGGCATATAAGCCGGCGGACATTTTGCGGATGTACAGCGGGAAGACGGTGGAGATCACGAATACGGACGCCGAGGGGCGGCTGGTGCTGGCCGATGCGCTTTGGTACGCGCAGCAGCATCTGGAGCCGACGCGGATCATCGACTTTGCGACGCTGACGGGCGGCGTGATCGTGGCGCTTGGCGACGCGTGTGCGGGGCTGATGTCGAATCACGATCGGCTGGCCGAAGAATTGGGCGAATCGGGCCGCGCGACGCACGAGCGGGTCTGGCGGTTGCCGTTGTGGGACGACTACGTCGATCTGATCAAGGGCACCGACGCGGACCTGAAGAATTCGAGCACGAAGCGGCATGCGCACGCGATCGTGGGCGGGATTTTCCTGAAGCAGTTCGTGAAATCGAATGTGCCGTGGGCCCATCTCGATATCGCGGGCGTGGCGCACGATGACGACGGGAACAGCATTACGGGCAAGGGCGCGACCGGCTTCGGCGTGCGGTTGATGGTGGATTACCTGCGGCGATACGCGAGCTAGCGCTCGCTTTTTCTCCGCTTGAAGAGAAGCTATGTCTCCTCCTCCCGATTCTCATGTCGATCTGCCCCGCATCGAGCGGGCGGTGCGAGAGATTCTGATCGCGATCGGCGAAAACCCCGATCGCGAGGGACTTCTCAAGACGCCGCGGCGCGTGGCGGAGATGTATGCGGAGCTGTTCGCGGGTTTGCGAGAGGACCCGGCTGAGCACCTGGATGCGACGTTTGACGAGAATCACCATGAGCTGGTGGCGTTGCGCGATGTGACGTTTGCGAGCATGTGCGAGCACCACCTGATGCCGTTTGAAGGGAAAGCGCATATTGCGTATATCCCGGATCGGAAGGTTCTCGGACTTTCGAAGCTGGCGCGAATTGTGGATGCGTTTGCCCGTCGGCCGCAGGTGCAGGAGCGGATGACGACGCAGATCGCGGATTTGTTGTTTGGGAAGCTGGAAGTTCTGGGTTGCGCGGTGGTGCTGGAGGCGGTTCACACGTGCACGACGTGTCGGGGGGTTCGGAAGCCGGGGAGTGTGATGGTGACGTCGGCGCTGCGGGGTGTGGTTCGCGATAATCACGGCACCCGGTCGGAAGCGTTGCTGCTGCTGCATCGCGGACAGCCGTAATCGGGATTTATCGACAGATAGACACAGTCGGGGACGATTTGCTACAGTCTTGGCGTTTTTCAGCCTGCGGGTTGGCGCGGGTCAAGCCGATTTTGCGCTTTGATAGTGACGGAGGATGTCTGCGGTCGTCTGACAAATGACTGGCACGCCGGCGGCGAGGAGTTCGGCGGCGGGTCGGAAGCCCCAGGTGACGCCGAGGCAGGTTGCCCCGGCTCTTTTGGCGGTTTCAACGTCGGTGGGCGTATCGCCGATGAGCCAAACGTCGTTTGTCGAGATGGAGAGCTCGCGTGCGAACGCGAGCAGGTGATGCGGGCTGGGTTTGCGAGTGACTTCGCCGACGTAGCCCTGGACGAAGCGGAAAGTGTCGGCCGGCCAAAACGCGTCGACGACGCGCAGGGTGAGTTCATGCGGCTTGTTGGAAATCACGCCCAGCGGAACGCGTTCCGCCGCCAGCGCCGCGATCAATTCCGCTATTCCCGGGTACGGACGGGTGTGAACGATTGGCGTCACGCGATAGCGCGCGCGCGTCAACTCCGCGAGACGTCCGATGAGCTGCGGATGCGACTGGCCGAGCGTGCGCTCCGCCAGCTTTGGCACGCCTTCGCCGACCAGATGCCGATAGTCCTCGCGCGAGCGCGGCGGTAGGCCGAGGCGTGTGAGGCCGTCGTTGCAGGCGAGGGCGATGTCTTCGAGCGAATCGACGAGGGTGCCGTCGAGGTCGAAGGCGATCGCGAGCGGTTTTCTCAGGACCAAAGACACCGGAATCCGCCTTATTCGGGCAATTTGCGACAGCTGCGGCGGGCCTCCGAGCCGCAACCGCGGTCGCCGACCGCTTTATAATCATTCGCCGGGATGGAATCACGTGCCGACGGCGCGCCGCGGAAACGGGCGAACGTCGTGTGGCGCACAATGGCGAAATCTCTCGCGGAGTCTGATGTCATGCAACTAAGCAAGCGAATCATGGCGGCGTGGCTCGTCCTGGCCTGCGTCGCTGTTCCGAGCCGAGCGTTGGCCGAAGATCCGCCGCCGCCGGGTGGGCCGTTCAGCCAGATGGTGAACGTGCCGGCGCTGGTGGAGAACTATGCGCGGTTTATTGCGCGGAAGTACTCGCTGGACGAGCAGCAGGAAAAGCAGACGGTTGCGATTCTGCAGAAGAAGACGAACGACTTTCTACAGCAGCACGAAGGCACGATTTTCGAGCTTTACACGACGATGCAGGCGGTTCGCGGGGGCGGCGAGATGGCCCAACAGGAGTTGACCGACTGGGGCAAGCGGGCGATGCCGATTTATCAGGACGCGAAGAACCTGATTGTGGGCGGGAACGCGGAATGGCGGGAGCTGCTGAATGATGAGCAGCGGGCGATGCACGATGAAGATGTGAAGTTGATGTATGAGAGTTTTCAGTCGACCGACGAGCAGCTCAATCGCATCGTGACGGGGGAGATGACGGTCGATGAGTTCCGCAATCCGCCGCGGCCCAACCGGCGTCGTCGCAACCGACGGCCGGACGCTGACGCGAATCAGGTGGCTCAGCCTCCTCCTGGTGAGCCGGTCACTGTGGCGGCGCCGCCCGGCGAGGACCCGGTGGTTCAGCCGATGAGTGATGCGGAGATTGAGCGGGTGCGCGGCACGTATACGCCCAAAGCCGGAGAGATGAACACGGGCGAGACGGCGGACGCGAGCGCGCATCAGATCGATCCGAACGACCAGACGGCGAATCGTGAAGGGGTGGAAGAGCACGCTGTGGGGCAGCAGCAGACGCCGGCGCAGACGCCGGATCATCGGCCTCGCGGTCAGCGCATTAACGAGCCGAAGGCTTCGACGAACTTTGCGAGCGAATGGCAGAAGTACGTCGAGGAATTCATCCGCAAATATCAGTTGAACCCCGGTCAGGAGCAGACCGCGCGGAAGATTTTGCGTGATTGCCAGGATCAGGCCGAGCGATATCTCGGCACGCGGCAGGGTCAGATCGCGAAGATTGACGCGCAGCTCGCGACGGTGGCGAAAGACCCGAAGCAGGGCACCGACCTGCGATCGCAGCGCGAGAAGCTGATCGAGCCGATCGGCCGAATTTTTGAGCGGCAGCTCAAGCCGCGGCTTGAGAAATTGCCGACGCGCCAGCAGCGGCAGGATGCGGAAGCGGTGCCGAGCCCGGCGGCCAAGGCGGCCGGCGCGAGGATTCCGGCGGGCGGTGCGGCGCCGGCGCGACCTGCTACGCCGCGGCCGGGCGTGAAGCCGAACTGATCCGATTCGAGGGGGCGGGCAAAAAGCCCGGATTACTGATTAGGTCACACCCAAAAGCGCGGCCCGGGCGGCCGCGCTTCGCTAAAAATCTTTGCGATATCAGTGGGCGACGGGCTCGGCGCTGACGATCCAGCATGCGCCGATGCAGATAGCGGTGAAGCCGCTGGCGAGCCAGAGCGTGCGCGGCGGGTGGGGGCGGGCGCCGCCGGCGAAATGTGTGATGCGGCCGATGAGCCAGGCGAAAGCGGCCATGGCGACGATCGAGCCGATGCCGAAGCCTGCGACGTATGAGACGGCGCCGGTGCGGGTGGGCAGCACGAGCGCGGGGAGCACGCCCAATAAGTGGGTCGCGCCGGCGAGTCCGTGCACAGTTCCGATGCCGAGCGCGCTGTGATGATGTGAGGCGGCGGCGGCGCGTGGGCCGTCGGCCTCGATTTCTCGTCCGACGAGGGCGGCGCGGCGCAAGGCCCAGGCGCCGATGGCGATCAGGACGAATCCGACGAAGCGTTCGCTCCAGGTGGAGATCAGGGCGACGGGCAGCCAGTCGCGGAATGCGATGGCGCCGGCGGCCAGGAGCCATACGCCGCAGGAATGGCCGATTCCCCACCAGACGCCGGGGAGCCAGGGCAGGCGGCGCTCGCGAATGGCGAGGGGGGCGACGGCGGCGAGATGGTCTGGACCGCTGAGGACGTGAGCTCCGCCGGCGGCGAGGCCGGCAAGCAGGGAGAGGGCGATGAGAAGCATGGGGGCGAATGCTACGGGAGAATGGCGAATACCGGGAAACGGGACGCGAGAAAGAAAGCGGGCGGGACTGGTGGGGTGTGAGGGCGTGAGCGGAGTGATTCGGCGGGCCGGTGGGTCGGGGGCCGGGGGGATGGATGTGAGCGCAGAAAATGGAGGGGTCGGGCGACTTGACGCCGGGATTGTCCGCGGTACATTGACCCGTCTCGACATTTTTCGTCGGGAGGACCGCGACCCTGGTGGCGGTCTTTTGACCCTGGTTCTGCAAGGGAATGGTTGAAGCATGGCCGGTGAGCGAATCCGAATTCGGATGGAATCATACGATCATCGGGCGCTCGACTCGTCGGCGATGGAGATCGTGGATCAGGCGAAGCGCACGAGTGCGAAGGTTTGCGGACCGATTCCGCTGCCGACGCGAATCGAGAAGTTTTGTGTGCTGCGTGGTCCGCACATTGATAAGAAGTCGCGCGAACAGTTCGAAATGCGCACGCACAAGCGCGTGATCGACATCTTCGAATCGAACGCGCGGACCGTTGAGGCACTGAACCGTTTGGTGGTGCCGGCGGGCGTGTTCGTCAAGATTAAGGCGTAACAAGGCAGCGCGAGAGGCGAGCCGGGGTCGGCTCGTACATCGTGCAGGCAGGTGCATCCGCGCAACGCGCCGATGTGCCAAGGCTGGAGTGTCGTCGTATGGTTCCGTCGATTCTGGGCATCAAAATGGGCATGACGCAGGTCTTCGAGGCCGATGGCAGCCGCGTGCCCGTGACGATCATCCAGGCCGGTCCGTGCACGGTTCTTCAAACGAAGTCGGCAGAGGGGCCGGACGCCTATAACGCGATCCAGGTCGGCCTCGTCGACGTCAAGCCGCACCGCAGCACGCTGGCCCAGATCGGCCACTGCAAGAAGGCGCAGACGGCGCCGAAGCGGCACATTCGCGAAATTCGCCTCGAAAAGGCCCCGACCGAGAAGGTGGGCGACGTTCTGACGGTCGAGATGTTCGCGAAGGAAGGCGTCAAGTTTGTGGATGTGCGGGGGATCAGCAAGGGCAAAGGTACGCAAGGTGTCATGGTTCGCTGGGGCTTCGGCGGTATGCCGGCCTCGCACGGCACTGAGCGTAAGCACCGTTCGCCGGGCTCGATCGGCGGCCGTGCGGCGATGCGTGGTCAGTCGGGCATGATCAAGAAGGGCCTGAAAATGGCCGGTCATGTCGGGGCGGTGAATCGCACGGTTCAATCGCAGAAGCTGGTGGGG
>JALHOX010000127.1:9515-10605 GCA_022842805.1 Phycisphaerae bacterium
GGTCTGGTCGTCGTTCAGCGATCCGTGAAGCGGGCGAACGGATAATCGAACATGCTAAGCGTACCCATCTATAACGAAAATGGTCAGCAGGTCGGCACCGAGTCGATCGATCCGGCGCTGCTGGGCGGCGCCCCCAACGCCTCGCTGCTGAAGCAGGCCGTGGTGATGTTCCATGCCAACATGCGGCAGGGCACCTTCGGCACGCTGAGCCGCGGTATGGTCGAGGGCTCGACCCGCAAGATCTATAAGCAGAAGGGCACCGGCCGGGCTCGTATGGGCTCGGTTCGTTCCGTTCAGCGTCGCGGCGGCGGTCGTGCGTTCCGCAAGGATCCGCGCGATTTTCGCAAGGGCATGCCGCGGCAGATGCGACGGCTGGCGCGGAACCACGCCGTGCTGAGCAAGCTGCAGAGCGGCGCGGCGGTGATCGTCGAGACGCCGCGGTTTGACGCTCCGAAGACGAAGCGATTTTTCGCGATGCTGTCGAAGCTGGACGCGGCCCGGGGCTGCGTTTTTGCGACGAACGGCATTGATTCGACGCTGTACAAGAGCGGCCGCAATGTGCCGAAGACCGACATTGTGAACGTGGCCGACCTGAACGCCTTTCAGGTGTTGATGCGGCGGAAGCTGATCTTCACCAAGGATGCGTTTGCGGCGTTTCGGAGCGGGCTGTCGGCGTCGGCCAAGTCGAAGGAGACGGCGTAACCCATGGATCTCTACCACACGATCATTCGCCCTGTCGTGACTGAAAAGAGCGCCCGCATGGCGCGCCGTCAGTCGGACAAGTTTGGCGGGATTTACACGTTTCAGGTGCGCCCGGACGCGAACAAGGCCGAGGTTCGCGACGCGGTTGAGAAGATTTACGGCGTGAAGGTTTTGTCGGTGCGGACTTCGATTCGCATGGGCAAGGCGCGGCGGTTTCGCCAGTTTGTCGGGCAGGCCAGCCCGGTGAAGCAGGCGGTGGTGACGGTGGACCCGAACAGCCATATTGATCTGTTCTAAGTTTCGGATCGAGCGGCTGGAGGTGTTGCGATGGGCGTGAGAGTTTACAAGCGGACTTCGGCGGGACGACGCAACAGCAGCGTCAACGACC
>JALHOX010000128.1 GCA_022842805.1 Phycisphaerae bacterium
GAGACCGCCGCCCCGGTCGCTCGGCGACTCATCAACCACCTCGCCCGACAAGGCGCGCAGGTGATCGTCGCAGAGCTCGGCGACGGCATCCTCGGCGAATACGGCGTGCAGAACATCCTCGCCGACACCGCGATGATGAATCGCTGCTCGGCCCTCGTCCTCTGCGCCAACGACCCGGTCGGCGCCTGGGGCGCGAAGGAAGTGCTCCACGCCCGCTTCGGCCTCGATATCGACGTCATCAGCGGCCCCGCCACCGACAACGCCATCGGCACGCGCTTCGTCCGCGAGTCGCTCGGCCTCGCCGCCATCAACGCCCGCACCAATGGCCCCGAGCTCGGCGCGTTCGTCGCGGCCAAGATCAACGGCAAGCTCATCCCGGTGGCGGCGTGAGCACGAAGGTCCACGTCGCCATCCTCGGCGCCAGCGGCTACGGCGCAGGCGAGCTGCTGCGATTGCTGACGCAACATCCGCATGCGCGGGTGATCGCGGCGGTATCGCACAGCTCGCCGGGCTCGGCGATCGCGAAGTTTCATCCGCACCTGCGCGGCTTCTACGACCTCGCCGCCTGCGCAAAGCTCGACCTCGCCCCCCTGCTCGACGCGGACCACGCCGTCATTTTCTCGGCGCTGCCCCACGGCGAAAGCGGCGCGGCAATCGCGGAACTACTTGAGTTACTCGACGCGCGGCGCGACGGCGGCCGCGCCCGAATCGTCGACCTCTCGGGCGATCTGCGCCTGCGCGACATCGCGGCCCATCAGCGCTTTTATCCCGAGACGCCGGCCTTTGAAACGCTCCGCCCGCTCGCCGTTTACGGCATGCCCGAGCTGGCGCGCGAGCAAATACGCGCAGCGCGAGTCGTCGCCAACCCCGGCTGCCTCGCAACCGCCGCCATCCTCGCCGCCGCCCCACTGATCGACGGCGGCTTTCGCGGCACGGTCGTGATCGACGCCAAGACCGGCTCCTCCGGCTCCGGCAAAGCGTTGAAGGAAACCACCCACCACCCCACGCGCCACGCCGACTTCAGGGCCTACAAGCCGCTGGCCCATCAGCACGAGGGCGAGATCACACAAGCCTGGGGCGATCCGCTTGCCGAGCGCATCACGCTCAGCTTCGTCCCCCAGAGCATGGACGTCTCGCGCGGCATCTTCGCCACGGCACACCTCACGCTGCCCGAGCCGACCACCAGCGCCGCGCTCCGCGCCAAGTTCGCGAGCTATTACGCAAATAGCCCCTTCATCCGAATCGTCGATGATTCGCCGACGCTGCAGGACGTCGTCGGCTCAAACTTCTGCGACCTCGCCCTCGCCGCCCGCGGACGACATGTGATCGCAATGGCGGCGCTCGACAACCTGATCAAGGGAATGGCCGGATCAGCGATCCAGAACATGAACCTAATGTGCGGCCTGCCCGAGACCTGCGGGCTATGGACGCCGTCGCTGCGGCCCGTGTGAGAACGATGAAACAAAGCGCGTTGATCGAAACCTATGAGCAGTTTCCGCTGGAGATCACCCACGCGAGCGGCTCGCGGCTCTTCGCCCGCGATGGCCGCACCTACTGGGATTTCTACGGCGGACACGCCGTCGCGCTCCTCGGCCACTCCCATCCCGCGGTTGCGAGCGCCATCGCCGAACAAGCCTCACGGCTCGCGTTTTACTCCAACGCGTTGCCGATCGAGATCCGCGACCGCGCCGCAGATCGCCTCTGCGCCTTCGCCGGCGCCGGGCTGGAGCGCGTCTTCTTCTGCAACAGCGGCGCCGAAGCCAACGAAAACGCGCTCAAACTCGCGCTGCAGCAAACCGGCCGCCGCCGCATCGCCGCCATCGAGGGCGGATGGCACGGCCGCACGCTGCTCTGCCTCTCCGCCACCACCGACGCCAAGCTCACCAACCCGCTCGACGGCCTGCTGATCGACTCCGTCCGCCTCCGCGCCAACACGCTCGAAGACGTCTCGAAGATCGACGCAAGCTGCGCCGCGGTCATCGTCGAGCCCATCGCCAGCATCGCCGGCATCATCGAGATGCAACCCGCATTCCTGGCCGCCCTGCGCAAGCGCTGCGACGAAGTCGGCGCATATCTCATCTACGACGAAATCCAAACCGGCGTCGGCCGCCTCGGTCGCCCCTACGTCGCCGGCGCGCACGGCACCCATCCCGACCTGGCCACCTCCGCCAAGTCGCTCGCCAACGGCCTCCCCATCGGCGCACTGCTGATGAACGCCAAGGTCGCCGCCAAAGTGAAACGCGGCGACCTCGGCTCGACCTTCGGCGGCGGGCCGATCGTCTGCGCCGCATTGCTCGCCGTCCTCGACACCATCGAGCGCGAAGACCTGCTCATGCAGGCCACCCGCCTCGGCGAAGCGCTCCATCGCCTCGCCGGCGTCGGCCCCGTCCGCGGCGTGCGCGGCCGCGGCGGCCTGATCGGTCTCGAACTCGCCTGCCCCGCGAAAACTCTCCAACACGCGCTACTCGAAAGCGGCTTCGTCACCGGCACAAGCGCCATCCCCAACGTCATGCGACTGATGCCGCCCATCAACATGCCGCTCGCCGCAGTCGACGAATTCGCCGCCGCCCTGCAGCGCCTCACCGGCCTGGCCGAAGGGAGCGCTAAGTGAACCACTGGCTCAGCTTTCGCGACCACGCACCCTCGCAACTCGCCTCGCTCATCACGCTCGCCCGCGGCCTGAAATCGCGCGAGCCCGCCGCCGTCGCCGCGGCCCGCGGCGCCATCCGCGACCAAATCCTCGGCCTCATCTTCTTCAACGCCTCGCTGCGAACGCGCGTCTCCTTCGAAGCTGCCATGATCCGCTTCGGCGGACAAGCCATCTGCCTCGACGTCGGCGGCAGCACCTGGAACCTCGAACATCGCGACGGCGCCGTGATGAACGCCGACAAGGCCGAACACATCAAGGAAGCCGCGCCCGTGCTCTCGCGCTATTGCGACGCGCTCGCCGTGCGAACCTTCGCCGGCCTGAAGAGCGCGAGCGAAGACGCCGCCGACGCACTCATCCGCGCCTTCGCCAGGCACAGCACCGTCCCACTGCTGAACATGGAGTCCGCCCTCGAACATCCCTGTCAGGCGCTCGCCGACTGGATGACCGTCGAAGAGCGCTTCGGCACTGCCCGCGGCCGCCGCTTCGTCCTCACCTGGGCCCCGCAAGCCAAAGCCGTGCCGATGGCCGTGCCCCACTCCGCTGCGCTCGCGGCCGCCGCCGCGGGCATGCACCTGACCATCGCCCATCCGCCCGGCTACGACCTCAACCCCGCCATCCTCGACCAGGCCCGAAGCTGGTGCGCCGAACACGGCACGCGCTTTCAGATCACGCACGAACAACTCGACGCCTGCGTCGATGCCGAAGTCGTCTACGTCAAAAGCTGGGGCAGCGCCGCGCTGTACGGCCAGACCGAAACGCAGCTCGAAGATTTCAAACGCTACGCAGGCTGGATGGTCGACACACGCCATCTGCGCACGCCCGACACGATCCTGATGCACTGCCTGCCCGTCCGCCGCAACGTCGTCATCAGCGACGCCGCCCTCGACGACCCGCGCTGCGTCGTGGTCGATCAGGCCGAAAACCGCCTCTGGACCCAGGCGGCCGTACTCACACGCGTTTTCAAGCAGCGAACCGATTCGCGAGGCAGTTAGGAATTGAACATGGAACAGGTCGGCGCTCACATCACGTCTCTCCGCACCGCGGTGCCCTACATCCGCGCCTACGCCGGACGAACCTTCGTCGTCAAACTCAGCGGACGCCTCTGCGACCCAGGCCCCCTCCTCGCCAACCTCGCCGATCAGCTCGCCCTGCTGACGACGCTCGGCGTCCGCGTGGTCGTCGTCCACGGCGGCGGCGATCAGATCACCGCACTCTCGCAGCGCCTCGGACTCACCCCCGAGATCGTCGCCGGTCGCCGCGTCACCGACGCCGCCACGCTCGGAGCCGTGAAGATGAGCCTCGCCGGCGTCGTCAACACCGACCTCGTCGCCGCCTTTCGCGGCTGCGGCGTCTCCGCCGTCGGACTCACCGGCATCGACGCCGCACTGGTCGACGTCATCCGCCGCCCCGTCCAAACCATCAGCGATCCCTCCACCGGCCGCCATCACGAAGTCGACTTCGGCTTCGTCGGAAACATCGTCGGCGTGCGCCCCGAGCTAATCGAACATCTGCTCGCCGCCCGCTATGTCCCCGTCATCGCCTCGCTCGCCGCCGATCGCGCCGGCCAGGTCTTCAACGTCAACGCCGACACCTTCGCAGCCCAGATCGCCACCTCGCTCCGCGCCGTCAAGTACTTCCTGCTCACCAACGTCGACGGCGTCATGGGCGACGTCCGCTCGCCGCAAAGCCTCATTCCCTACATGGACCTCAGCGAGTTAGACGCCCTCGTCAAAAGCGGCGCAATCAGCGGCGGAATGCTCCCCAAGCTCGCCGCCTGCGCCGATGCGCTCCGCGGCGGCGTGCAGCGCGTCCACATCGTCAACGGCACCCTGCGCGACTCCCTGCTGGCCGAGGTCTTCACCAACGAAGGCTGCGGCACCATGCTCGTCTCGCAGCGCGACAACGACGCGCCCATCAGCGCCCCGATCACCACCGTCTCCACCGCCGCCACCGCCGCCACGCGCGACCCGGTGTCCGCATGATCGACCGCCTCTGCCGCCTCGTCTCTACCCGCAGCGTCTCGCGCGACGAAGCGACGATCTGTGAGATGCTCATGCGCGAGCTCGGCCATGCCGGGCTGCGCGTCCATCGCCACCTCAACAATCTCTGGTGCGAGATCGGCGACGCCCCCCGACCGCGATTGCTCATGAACTCCCACATCGACACCGTCCCCCCGGCCGCAGGCTGGACCGCCGACCCATTCTCTCCGCGCCACGAAGATGGCCGCATCATTGGCCTCGGCGCAAACGACGCCAAAGGCTGCGTCACCGCCCTGGTCGAAGCCGCCCTCCGCACACACCAGCGACTCGCCCAGGGCGAGCGCCTCGGCGGCACGCTCGTCCTCGCCCTCACCGCCGAAGAGGAAAACAGCGGCAAGGGCCTCAGCGAAATCCTCCCGCTCCTCGGCCCGATCGACGCCTGCATCGTCGGCGAGCCCACCGACCTCACGCCCATGACCGCGCAGCGCGGCTTGCTCATCCTGCGCTGCGTAGCCCGCGGCCGCACCCGCCACCCGGCCAACACCCCGTCCGATTCGCCCGACAACGCCATCGCCACCGCCGCCCGCGACATCGCTGCGTTGCACGCCTTCGATTGGGGCCCCGCACATCCCCTGCTCGGCGCGTGCCATGCCCACGTCACCAAAATCCAAGGCGGCGTAGCTCTCAACGTCGTCCCCGACGCCTGCGAATTCTTCGTCGACATCCGCACCACGCCCAACCAGCCGCACGCCGCGACCATCGAGCTGCTCAAAGAGCGCCTCCGCAGCGAAGTGCACGTCCACAGCCTGCGCCTCGTGCCGGTCGACACCCCCGACGACGCCACCATCGTCCGCGCCGTCCTCCGCGCCCTGCCCGGCAGCGCCCCGCGCGGCAGCCCCGCCATGAGCGACATGGTCTTCCTCGCCGGCACCCCCGCCGTGAAGATCGGCCCCGGCCATTCGCCGCGCTCCCACACGCCCGACGAATTCATCACCGAGTCCGAACTGGCCGCAGGCGCCGCCGCCTATGAGCGAATCGCCTGGGAATACTTCGCCCAAGCGGCGAGCAAGGAGGCGCGCCATGTCGCAGGCTCAGCGCTTGTGGGATAAGGGCGCCGCGCTCGACCCCCTCATTCACCGCTTCACCGTCGGCGACGACCCCACCTGGGATCTTCGCCTCGTGCATTGGGATTGCATCGCCTCCGCCGCCCACGCCCGAACTCTCGCGCGTGCGAAACTCCTGACCGACGCCGAAGCCGCCACGCTCATCGGCGGCCTGCGCGCAATTTCAGAGAAGAACGCACGCGGCGAATTCACCATCCCCCCGCAACTCGAAGACGCCCACACCGCCATCGAAGCCGAGTTAACGCGCACCTGCGGCGAAGCCGGCGAAAAGCTCCACACCGGCCGCTCGCGAAACGACCAGGTCGCGACCGCCATGCGTCTCTACCTGCGCGACGCCGTCACCCGCTGGGCCGCCGCCCTGAGCGAGTTCGCCGCCGCCTGCCTCGACCGCATCGCCCGCGACGGCGAAACGCCCCTGCCCGGCTATACCCACATGCAGCCCGCCATGCCCTCGAGCATCGGCCAATGGCTCCACGCCTCCGTCGAAGCCGCGCTCGACCTGCTCCGCGCCGCCGCCCACCTCCACGAGCGTCTCGACAGTTGCCCCCTCGGCACCGGCGCCGGCTTCGGCGTCCCGCTCCCGCTCGATCGCGAATTCACCGCAAAGCTGCTCGGCTTCTCGCGCATCCAACGCAACGCCATCGACGTGCAAAACAGCCGCGGCCGCCTCGAACTGCTCGTCGCGCGCCACGCCTGCGAAATCGGCGCCATGCTCGAAAAACTCGCGAGCGACCTGCTGCTCTACTCCACCGCCGAGTTCGGCTTCATCCGCCTGCCCGAAGAGCTGACCACCGGCTCCTCGATCATGCCGCAAAAGCGCAACCCCGACGTCATCGAACTACTCCGCGGCCGCGCCGCGCGCCTCCGCGGCCGCGCCAGCGAGCTCGAATGGATCTCCGGCAAGCTGCCCTCCAGCTATCACCGCGATCTGCAACTCACCAAGGCCCCCGTCTTCCAGGCCGACGACGACATCCGCGACATGCTCGCCGTCGCCACGCGCTGCATCGCCGCCCTCACGCTCGATCACGATCGCCTGCGAGAAGCCATGCGCCCCGAGCTTTTCGCCACGCAAGCCGCCTACGACCTCGTGCAACAAGGCGTCCCCTTCCGCCAGGCTTATCGCCAGATCGGCGCAAAAGTCCGTGCTGGCGAAGCCCTCCCCGCGTTGCAACCCGGCGCTTCACGCCCCGAAATCGTCACCCCCGATCTCCTCGCGACGCTCCTCGCCGAACTCACCGCCTCCACCGCAACCGTCGCGGCCAATAACACCAACGCCCTCGCCGCGCAATGCCTGCAATCAAGCTGATCGCCCCGCTCTCGCTACCCTAGCGCCTACGATGACTCCGCTCGATTGGACCCTCCTCCACCCCGGCGCGCTCGGCGACCTCATCCTCGCGCTCCATCTCGCCGCCCGCATCCCCGAAATCCGCCGCAGCGCCCGCCTCACCGTCTACTCGCGCATCGCCCTCCCGCCGCTCCGCATCAGCGGCCTGCACATTCGCTTCGCCTCGAGCGAGTCGCTCCATCTCGACTGGCTCTTCCGCGACCCCGCCACCGCCGGTTCAGCCCCCGCCAGTCTGCAAAGCGCGATCGCGCATCGCGGCGTACTCAACCTCTACTCCGGCCCCACAAACCCCATCCACGAACGCCTTCTCTCACTGCGTCCGACATCCTGCTACAGCATCGAAACCGCCACGCCGATCATCAGCGACGCCCAGCAACACGTGCTGAAATGGTGGGAACACCAACTCGCGCAAAAAGGCCTCCTCGCCCGCTCCTGCATCCAGATCGAACGCTGCGGCCACCGCTTCCACCTCGACCAACCAGACACCGCCGCCCACCAACACGACGATGAACAAACAAAGCCCGACATCTTGATCCACCCCGGCAGCGGCGGCATCGCCAAATGCTGGCCCCTCGCCCACTATCTCGACCTCGCCCATTCCTTCGCCGCCGAAGGCCCAGCGACCGCCTTCCTCCTCGGCCCCGCCGAAGCCGAGCGCTGGCCCGCCGAAAAAATCGCCGACATCCGCCGCAACCACCAACTCCTTCAACCCGCCGACACACGCGAGCTAGCAACCCTCCTCGCCGGCACCCGCCTCTACATCGGCAACGACTCCGGCCCCACCCACCTCGCCGCCGCCCTCGGCGCCCCCACGATCGCCCTCTTCGGCCCCACCCGCGCCGCCCGCTGGCGACCGCTCGGCCGCACAATCGAAATCTTCCAAGGCGACCCCGGCCGCGACGACGCATGGGGAATTCCCCCGGCCGCGATACGCACCGCCGCCTTGCGCCTATGCTCTCCCTCCTGAGCCGCGCGCGCCATTCGCGCTCGCGCCTCGATCGCCTGCCCACATAAAAAATTCGGAGGTCCTGACGTGCCCGAACTGCTCTTTCATGGCGCCGCCGGCGAAGTGACCGGCTCGATGCACATGGTCCAGGTCGACGGCCGCTGGCTCGCGCTCGATTGCGGCCTCTTTCAGGGCCACCGCCGCGAAGCGGAAGAGAAGAACCGCCGCTGGCCCATGCCCGCGCAGCAGATCGACGCCGTCGTCCTCTCTCACGCCCACACCGACCACGCCGGCCGCCTGCCCAAGCTCGTCCGCGACGGCTTCGACGGCCCCATCTACTGCACCCCCGCCACACGCGACCTCTGCGCCTACATGCTCCCCGACTCCGCCCACATTCAAGAGGAAGACGCCCACTACACCAACAAAAAACGCGCCCGCAAAGGCGAGCCGCCCATCGAGCCGCTCTACGGCACCGAAGACGCCGTCCGCTGCCTCAAGCTCATGCGCACCATCCCCAACAACCAGCCCTTCAACCCGCTCCCCGGCGTCACCTGCAGCTTCAACGAAGCCGGACACATCCTCGGCTCCGCCGGCGTGCTCGTGAAATTCGCCAAAACCGGAAAGCTCGGCGACGCCCTCTACTTTTCCGGCGACGTCGGCCGATTCAATCAGCCCATCATCCACGACCCCGCCTCCTTCCCTCAGGCCGACACCGTCATCCTCGAAAGCACCTACGGCGGCAAGCAGCACGCCGACGGCGAGACGGCGCTCAAGCAACTCTTCGACGTCATCGACCGCACCATCCGCCGCGGCGGAAAGGTCGTCGTGCCCGCCTTCTCCGTCGGCCGCACCCAGGCCATCGTCTATTACATGCAGGAGTGGTTCGACGCCGGCCGCATTCCCTGCATCCCCGTCTACGTCGACAGCCCGCTCGCCATCCACGCCACCCACGTCTTCCGCGCCCACCCCGAGCTATACGACCATCAGGCCCGCAACCTGCAAAAGCGCACCGGCGAATTCCTCCGCAATCAGTGCGTCGAGTACATCCACGACGTCGCCGACAGCAAGGCCCTCAACGACCGCCGCGAACCCTGCGTCATCATCTCCGCCAGCGGCATGTGCGAAGCCGGCCGCATCCGCCACCACATCAAGAACAACATCAGCAACCCCAACAACACGCTGCTGCTCCCCGGCTATCAGGGCGAGGGCACGCTCGGCCGCCGCCTCGCCGACGGCGCCACCGAGATCCGCATCTTCGAAGAAGACCGCAAGGTCCGCGCCGAAGTCGTCCAACTCAGCGGCTTCAGCGCTCACGCCGACGAAAGCGAACTCCTCCGCCTCATGGACCCCCTCCGCGGCCGCACCAAACACGTCCACCTCGTCCACGGCGAAGCCGACGCCCAAACCAAGCTGCTCGCGGCGCTGACACAAAAGAGCTTCAAAGCCAGCATCGCCAAACCGGGCGAGCGAGTCGCCCTCTAACGAAGTTCCGCCGCAGCCCGCACCTCGCACCCCAACAACCCGTACCGGCCTGCGGCTCGCAGGCCGGCGAACGTAGGGTCCGCTGTGCGGACCTCTTCGCCTAAAACCGCCAACTCCCGCGATTCCGCGCCGCCGGGGACGTAGAGAGGTCGATCGGCCCCAACTCGATAACCTCGTCGGCGTACTGCCGATCGAACGCGCGTCGCACGAGGTGCGGCGCCGGCGTGAGGATCAGCTTCAGGCAGTGCTTGTTCTTCCCTCGGAGCTTGTCCGGCTCGATGAGATATTCGCCTCGCGTCTTGCCCGCGGGGCAGTGAAATGTTCCCAACGCCACGCGCTCGTCGCCATGGATGAGGTCGATCGTGTAGGCCAGCGCGTATGAAAGTGGCGGCTCGACCTGCGGCTGTGGAACACCCTGATGGCGGAGAGCGCGCTTCCCAAGCTCGCGAACGAAGTAATCGGACTGTTCGACCGAAAGGACTGCCGCGAGCTCACTCCGGATCGCCTCGCCGCGCAGCGGCTCCAGATCGTCGCCCTTAGGTTCCGCAGTGATCTCAATTTCCTTCGAGAACGACCGATGGACGAGTGTCACAGTCTCCGCTTCTCGCAAGACCGGCATCGAACTGGGATCAGGCGAAGCCGCCGTCTCGACCGCCATCGGCGAATGAACCAGATACCCCCCGTTCGGCACCGTCGCCGAGAGATTCCTCGCGCCCCTGCGTGACTGCCCCAAAACAACTGAGGAGAAAACGCGCGGTCTCTGGCTAGGTGCCACTTCCCACCCCGAACTACGCACGGCTCCGCGCGACTGCACGGCGTAGGTTCCCATCACATCGATCGTGAGTTGCTGCTCACCAATATCAAGCTCGTGAGGAATGAGCGCGAAGTACCGCCAAGTCGTTCGGCTAAGCCCGCCGCCCTTTAAAACCACTTGATACGCGGAGTGGATTCCCCAACTCACTTCAAACGGCTTGGATGGCTCCGGCAGCTGAGTCCGAAGAAGCCACGCGAAGCCATAGCCCACCGGCGCGGCAAGCTCAGCCGTCA